>DATAHG010000328.1:0-4837 GCA_036263295.1 Thermoanaerobaculia bacterium
CACCAGGCCCATGTCGTGGAACAGCGGCAGCCAGCTCACGATCACCGAGCGCTCCGACAGCCCGAAGGCGCGGTGGATCACCCCCTCGTTGTGGAGGAGGTTGCCGTGGCTGACCCTCACCCCCTTGGGGCGGCCGGTCGAGCCCGAGGTGTACTGGAGGAAGGCCAGGTCGTCCGGGTTCGCCCCCGGGTCGCGCCAGGACTCCGCCGCCTCCCGGCCCGCCGGATCGTCCGTCGCCAATATCGCCGGCATAGCCGGCATAGCCGGCATGGCCAGCGGCCCGCCCGCCGCCCCGATCTCCGCCGTCCACCCCTCGACCCGCGAGAGCAGGCTCTGCGGGGTGAGCACGAACCGCGGCCCAGCATCGGCCGCGATGGCCATCAGACGGGGGAGGCTGCGGGCGTTGCGCGGCGGATAGGCCGGCACGGCCACGACCCCGGCGTAGAGGCAGCCGAAAAAGGCCGCGACGAATTCGAGCCCCGGCGGATAGAGCAGCAGGGCACGGTCTCCCCGGACGGCGCCGCGCTCCCTCAGCCGGGCGGCAATACCCCGGGCGAGAAGGTCCAGCTCCCCAGTCGAGAGCAGGATCTCCTCCCCGCCCTCCGCGAGGTAGCGGTAGACCAGATGATCCGGGTTCTCCGCGGCGCGGACGCGGAGCAACCCGACCAGGCTGGCCGGCCCGTTCATCCTCCCGCACCTCGCCGCCGTGGCTCTCTCATCAGGTCCTCATCCCCTCCCTGGACGCCGCACCGTGCGGCGCACTCCGGTCCTGCCACCGAGGTGCCCCCGGGGCACCTGCAAGGGACACGGATGGAAGAATTCACGCGGACATTGAACAACCCTTGGCGATCGTATAACGTCCTCGCCGAAAACGCTGAAGGGTAGAGCGGGAGGAAATCGCGATGAGACGCAAACTGGCGACGTTCTCCAAGTCACCCGTCGTGCTGTGGATCCTGCTGGCCGCCCTGGCGGCGACCTCCTTCGCCGAACAGGACCCGCTACGGCGGCGCGCCGCCTGGGGGGCCGCCCTGGGCGAGCCCTCCGCCTCCAAGCCCGGCGCCGAAGTGCTCGCGATCCGCCCCGGCGGACCCGCCGACAAAGCGGGCCTCCAGAAGGGGGACCTGATCCTCAGCATCGACGGCAAACCGCTCCCCGACGCCCTCACCTACGGCAAGGTGAACGCCGCCCTGCGCGGCGGCGACTCCCCCACCCTGGTGGTGCGGCGCGGCAACGAGACCACGAAGCGCCAGATCACCCTCGATTCCTACCCGAAAGAGCAGCTCGAAGGAGTGGACGAGGTCTACGGCGCGGTGGCCTCCGAAAAGGGCTACCGGCTGCGGACGATCACCACTCGCCCGCAGGGCGCGGCCGGCAAGCTCCCGGCCGTATTGTTCGTGGGCTGGCTCTCCTGTGATTCGATCGAATATCCGATCAAAGAAGCGGCGGACGGCTGGGGCCGGGTGCTTCACCGCATCGCCGAGACTTCCGGGATGGTCCTGATGCGGGTCGATCGTCCTGGCGTCGGGGACAGCGAAGGCCCGGCCTGCTCCGACGCCACCTTCGACGACGACCTCGCTGCCCACCGCGCGGCGCTGAAGGCTCTACGGCAGGATCCGGGAGTGGACCCGAACGCCATCTTCCTCTTCGGCGGCAGCATGGGCGGCGCCGTGGCCCCGCTGCTGGCGGCGGAGACCCCGGTACGCGGCCTCGTGATCTGGGGGGCCTGGTCCAAGACCTGGCTGGAGCACATGATCGAGCTGGAGCGCCGCCGGCTGACCCTCTCCGGCCAGCCTCCGGGCGAGGTCAACCGCCAGATGGGAGGCTACGTCGAGCTCCACAGCCTGATCCTCGACCGCAAGATGACGCCTGCCGAGGCCGCCCGCCAGCGCCCCGACCTGGCGAAGCTCTGGTACGACGCCCCCGGCCACCTCTACGGCCGGCCGCTCTCCTTCTTTCAGGGTGCCCAGGCCGCCAACATCGCCGCCGCCTGGGAAAAGATCGACGCCCCGGTGCTGGTCCAGTGGGGGGAGTACGACTGGATCATGAGTCACGACGACCACCAGCTCATCGCCGACATCGTGAACCGCAAGCACCCCGGCCGGGCCACCTTCCAGGTCCGCCCGAAGACGGACCACCACTTCTCCACCTTCGACAGCCTCCAGGCCAGCTTCAACGGCGACGGCGGCAAACCCGACGCCACCGTGGCGGATCCAATGATTCAGTTCATGAAAGGTGTGCTGCAGGCGAAGTGACGCGCGGCCTCCGCTTCGCCTCTGAGGAACACCGATTTATCTCACCAGGAAGTCAGAGCTGGGACTTGATCGGCAGCAGAACGGTCTCGGCAAACCTCTCTTTCCACGAGCGGTTCTTCCACGCCTCCAGGCTATAGCGACGGGTGTCCTTCAGATCTTTCTCAAAAATCCGCCTCATGTGCTCGGCGAAATCGCGCTCGTAGACGTTGAGACTGGCTTCGTCGTTCAGTTGGAAGGAACGGATGTCGAAGTTGGTCGAGCCCACCGACACCATCTCGCGGTCCACGATCAGCGCCTTGCTGTGAATCATCGTCGGCTGATACTCGTAGATTTCGACGCCGGCAGCCAATAGATCGCCCCATTCCCGCCGCGAGGAGAGGCGCACCGACTCTGAATCGGTATACGGTCCGGGGAGGATGATACGCACGCGGACCCCGCGATGGCGCGCGGCGATCAGCGCTTTCTTGACCAACTCATCGGGCACGAAGTAGGCCGCCTCGATGTCGATCGACTGCTCGGCCGCGGCGATCGCCATCAGCACCATGAGGTGCATGCTTTCGCTTCCCCCGGCTGGAGAGCTGATGAAGACATGCGCGTCCTGATTGCCTTGTGGCGCCAAGGACGGAAAATATTCAGGGCCGTGCAGCACCGTGCCCGTGGTCTTGATCCAGTTGTCGTTGAACGCCGCCTGCATCTGCGCCACGACCGGCCCTTCGATGCGGAAATGCAGGTCCCGCCAGTGCTCGGGATCCTGCGCATTGCCCTTCCAGGGATCACCGACGCCGACACCGCCGGTGAACCCCACCTTGCCGTCGAGGACCAGCAGCTTGCGGTGCGTCCGGTTATTGAGGCGGCCGAGGTTGTACCAATGCAGCGGCCGATAGCGCTGGACCTCGGCTCCGGCATCCTCGATCCGCTTCAGCAGCGACTCATCCATCTTGAGACTGCCGGCCCAATCGAGCAGGACCTTCACCTGCACTCCGGCGCGGGCCCGCTCGGCGAGCGCATCGGCAAACTGGTTGCCGATGTCCCCCGACCAGTAAATATAGGTCTCGAAGGTGATGGTCTTCTGCGCTCCCCGGATCGCGCCCAGCATGGCAGGAAAGATCTCGCGGCCGTTCTCGAGGACGGCGATCGAATTCCCGGGCAGAATTGCCGGCCCCAGGAGGACCCCCATCTCCCGGCGGAACTGCGGATCGGAGACCGGATGGCGGAACTCGACCTTGCGCTCGATCTTCTTTTCCGGGGTCGCGAAGTTCATGGCCAGAGCGGCCAGCAACAGGGTGGCGACTACCGTGAGGATGACGGTCCAGATGACGCGTTTCTTGCTCCAGCGAGCGGCCATGGTTCTCCTGTCGGAGAGCCTGCCGGCGCGGAGTGCGCACGACGCCGAACGGATCCGTCAGAACCTCTATGGTTCCATGGTTTCGCGGCTCCCTGATCAGGCTGACTATAGCAAGGAAGATGCCACCGGCCGCCGCGCGTCAGACGGCAGCCGGTCTCGGACCTCTTCGGCTCGGCTCAGCGGGTGGCGCTCAGCGTTACCGGCTTCTCCCGATACAGCTCGGGATGGGTCCGCTTCAAGTGATCGATCTTGGGAAGATCGTTGATCACGATATAAGGATAAGTCGGGTTGCGGACCAGGAAATCCTGATGGTAAGCCTCGGCCGGATAGAACGCTTTCAGAGGCTCGATCTTGGTGACAATCGGGGCGCTGAAGGCCTTCGCCCGGGTCAACTGCTCGACATAAGCCCTGGCGATCCGCTCCTGGGCCGGCGAGGCAAAAAAGATCTCCGAACGGTAGCTGGGGCCGGAATCCGGACCCTGGCGGTTGAGCTGCGTCGGATCATGAGCGACGGAGAAGAAGAGGCGCAAGAGCTGCCCGTATGAGACCTTCTTCGGGTCAAAGGTGATCTCGACCGACTCGGCGTGGCCGGTCGTCTCCGTGCTCACGACGTCGTAGCGGGCCGTCTCCCGGGTGCCGCCTGAATAGCCGGCCACGACCTTGGTGACCCCCTCGACATGCTCGAACATGCCCTGCAGGCCCCAGAAGCAGCCTCCCGCGAGCACGGCGGTCTGGAGCCCGGTCGCCTCGGCGGCGGGAGTGTCGATCTTCGGAGCGGGGATGGGCGTCTGGGCAGAGGCGGCCCCGGCCCGGCAGGCCCACCCGCAAGCCGCGAGCGCAAGGACCGCGGCGATGGTTTTGAGCTGAATCTGCATCGTGATCTCTCCTGAGGGGGCAGGCAGCGCGCGAGTGCGCCGGCTCCCACACAGTACTACGGCTTCCGAGAGGACGCCGGATTGGAGGAGGATGTCTTCAATTCCTTCTGAAGGGCACCGTTAGAATGAAGAGACCGCAGAGGGCGAAGCCGCTCGGCCCTCCTGCCCAGGTCTTCAAAGAAAAGGAGTCTGCCATGAAGAAGAGCACGAGGAAATTACAATTATCCCGCGAGACCCTGGCCACTTTGACGGTCGAGCAGAACAAGCTGGCCGCGGGCGGGCTGCTCGCCAAGGACGACAGTCGCCAACCGCAACTCCCCGCGACCTCCGACTCGGTGAGGGTCTGCTGCGCCTGAGTCGGATCA
>DATAHG010000329.1:0-6487 GCA_036263295.1 Thermoanaerobaculia bacterium
CGGTCCCCTGGTTGGAGATGGTCTGGCCGCCGGCGGTGTCGGCGATCCGCGCCGTGATGGTCACGGTGACGGAGCCGCCGGCCGGGATCGGGCCATTCCAGGTGACGGTGTTGGTGGCCACGGTGGGAACCGCGGTGCCGGCGGTGGCGGTGGCGTTCAGCAGCACGAGCGTGGGCGGCAGGATGTCGATGAACTCGTTGCCCGGGTTGTCGTTCTGGGCGGCGCCGCTGGTGTTGTTGAGGGTGACCGTGTAGGTGACCGTGCCGCCCGGCGCGAAGGTGCCGGTGACCGTCTTGGTGCTGCCGACGGTGGCCGGCGAGGCGACGAAGAAGGAGGTCGGATCGGTCGCCCCACCGGCGGCCGGGTTGTCGGTCATGCTGGCCGCCTCGTTGACGCCGTTGCCGTCACTGTCGAAGGCGATCGAGGCCTGGTTGGTGATGGTGGTGAGGGCGGTGCCCGGCTTGATGGTGGCGGTGATGGTCACCGTCACCGTGCCGCCGGCCGGGACGACGCCGTCCCAGGTCACGGTGTTGGTGGCGACCGTGGCCGTGGCGCTGCCGGAGGTGGCGCTGGCGCTCACCAGGGTGAGGCCGGCGGGGAGCACGTCGGTCAGCTCGGCGCCGGCGTTGTTCTGCTGGTCGAAGCTGCCGCTGTTGGTCAGCACGACCGTGTAGGTCACCGTGCCGCCCTCGTTGAACGTGCCGGCGACGGTCTTGGTGGCGCTGACCGTGGCCGGGGAGAGGATCGTGATGGTGGCGCTCGCGTTGTTGTTGGCGCCGTTCGGGTCGGTGGTGCTGGCCGCCGCGGTGCCCTGGTTGGTCAGCGGGCCGGCCATGTTGGGCGCGTTGAGCGTGATCGAGAGGGTGGCCGTGCCGCCCGGCGGCAGGGTGGCCAGGTTCCACAGGCCGGTCGCCGGGTTGTAGACGCCGCGCGAGGCCGTGAAGCTGGCCGGGTTGAGCAGCGGGAAGCTCGGGAAGGCCTCCTGGACGTCCAGGGAGTAGGCCGGATCGTCGGAGGGGTTGGTGCCGTTGTGGGTCACCGTCAGCGTGTAGGTGATCGAGGTGCCGACCAGCGCGGTGGCGGCCGACGGGGTCATGCTCAGGGCGAGGTCCGCGGAGCGCGGCGCGTTGACGCAGGACCGCACCTGGTTGTCGGAGGAGTCCGGATCGATCGGCGAGGTGGCGCCGACCAGGACGACGTTGCAGACCTCGTCCGTGGTTTCGACGGTGGCGACGATCTGGAGGGTGGCGGTCCCGGCGACGGCCAGGTTGCCGACCGTCCAGCGGCCGGACACCGGATCGTAGGCGCCGCCCGAGTTGTCGGACACCCAGGTCAGGCCGGGCGGCAGCGTGTCGGAGACCTGCACTCCGGTGGCGGCGGCCGGTCCGTTGTTGGTGATGGTCACGGTGAAGGTGACGTTCTGGCCGATGCTCGTGGCGGCCGTGCCGGCCGACAGGGGCCCGGCGACCGACGAATCGACGGCGGAGACGATGAGCGACAGGTCCGCCGTGTTGGCGGCGCCGCTGTCGAGGGTGAAGACCTCGGCGCGCTGGCCGCCGGTGTTGTGGTGATGCAGGAGCAGGCCGCCGAGCGAGCCGTTGGCGGTCATGTTGGCGGTGTTCCAGGTCACCGGGAGGGTGGCCCCGTTGAGGTCGAAGAATAGGTTGTTGCCGCCGAAGTCGAGGCCCTGGGCGTTCAGGTTCCAGGAGTACGGGCCGGGGGCCTCGTCATAGCGGAAGCCGTTGATGTCGAGGCAGAGCGGCAGGCTGCCGGGGCAGGAGACGACCCGGTAGCGGAAGGCGCCGCTGGCGTTGATCTTGAGACGGGTGCGGTCGGCCGCCAGGAACATGACCTGGTTGTCGAACACCCGCGTGTCGGCGGCGGCGGCGGTCACCCGGTTCACGAAGTTGGGCGGCCCGAAGGTGACGCTGCCCCGGGTCCGGTAGAAGACGGCGGTGAGGAAGGAGTCCTGCTGGTTCTGCTGGCTCCCGAACAGGATCGAAAGGCTGCCGGGGTTGGAGTTGAACAGGACCATGTCCCAGGTGCCGTCCGGCGCGCCGACACAGGTGTCGGCGGCGAGGTTGGCGCCGAGGGTGTACACGCCGCAGTCGATGTAGATGTCGAACGCCACATCGGTCGGAGTCCCCCAGGCGCCCCAGGTCGAGACGCCGAAGAGGAGCTGGTCGGCCGAGGCGGAGTAGGCCACGCCGGCGTACTGGATGTCGGCGTGCGGCGGCGCCTCGAACGGATCGGGCGGGCTGACGGCCTGCAGCTCGAAGGGGGTGACGAGGGAGACCTCGTCGGTCGGGAAGCTGCCGGTGCAGGTCGGGCCGGCGCCCAGGGTGCCGGTGCAGACGTCGGTGCCGGCGAGCGGCAGAGTGGTCGAGCCGGTCGGATTGCCGCCGGTCGCGAGGGTGTCCGGCGCGGTGATGGCCGAGGCCGGCCAGGGCGCCACATAGAGGGGGACCCGCAACTTGAGGTTGCCGCCCTGCTTGAACGTCAGGTAGCCGCCTTCCTCGGTCAGCCAGTGGCGGTTGAGGACGCCGAGGCTGGCCACCGAAGCGGGCGCGGCGGGCGCCGTCTGGGTGGCGGAGACCGTGGCGTCCCGGGTGTGGTCCATCAGTGCGGCGTTGGCGTCCATCTGGACGTCGATCTCGATGGAGTCGTTGGCCGGGATGGTGACGCTGCTGGCGCCGGGGATCGAGAACGCCACGCCCGGCGCGTCGGCGAGGGTATCGATGCCGAGGTCGAAGGTGGCGTCGGTGTTGCCGAAGTTGACCAGGCGGACCTTCTTGACCTGGGTCGAGGTGCCCAGGACGCCGCCCTGATCGAAGGTCACGCTGACCAGGCCGGACTCCTCGGAGTTGAAGGCGATGACCGTGGCCTGCGCGGAGACCGCCGGATCGACGCGGCCGGCGCCCATGCGGCCCGGTCCGAAGCGGGTGCCGCCGCCGCCCGGCTGGGTGGTGACGTCATGGATGGCGCCGTTCATCGCGACCGCCTTGAGCTGCTCGACGGTCCAGTCGGGGTGGATCTGGAGCAGCAGCGCCATGATGCCGGCCACGTGGGGCGTCGCCATGGAGGTGCCGGTGAGGACCAGGGACTGGCTGTTGGCGATGAAGCCGGTGGCGTTGGTGGTCTGGCACCCGGTCGAGCCGGCCGCACCGGTGCAGGTGACGCCGGTCTGCGCCGAGGTGACCGAGACGCCGGGCGCGGCGATGTCGGGCTTGAGGCGGATCGGCGACGACAGCCCGCGCGAGCCGCGCGACGAGTTGTTGTAGACCGTGTCGCCGCCCGAGAACAGCGTCACGTTGAGGGTGGCGATGTTGGCCTTGAAGCTGTTGGCGTCGGCGAAGGTCACCATCACCGAGGGGATGGTGATCGTCGGATCGACGCCGGCCATGCCGCCGAAGACGCCCGCCGCGGAGTTGGCGATCAGCACCGCGATGGCGCCGGCGTCCTGGGCGATCTTGACCTTGACCGCGAAGCCGCAGGTGCCGCGGTCGATCATCGCGATGTTGCCGGCGACCGCCGCCGCGTTGGTGAGCGGCGAGCAGCCATCGGTGGTCAGAGGGCCGGCGGCATCGGCGGCGTCGAGGCCGAGCACCACGTTGCCGGAGGTCCCGCCCGGAGGCGGCACGGAGCCGAAGGCGGCGGTGCCGGCCGTGTAGAAGCCGGCGATGCCGGCCGGGGTGTTGACCCGCACCGACGGGGCTACCAGGCCGCTGTCCTGGACGCCCGCGACCGAGATCGTGCGGCCGCTGGAGCCCGGGCTGCCCTGGATGAAGTAGGTGTCACCCGAGTTGCCGGCGGCGGCGACGACGATCACGCCGGCCAGGACGGCGTTCTCGGAGGCCACGGCGGTCGAGGTCGTGGTGGAGCCGAAGGCCGCTCCCAGGGACATGTTGATCACGTCCAGGTGGTCGGAGAAGTCGTCGTCGTTGTTGGGGTCGATCGCCCAGTCGATGGCCTGGATGGTCAGGGTCGTGCCGCCGCCGCAGCCGAACACGCGCAGCGCGTAGAGGGTGGCCTTGGGGGCGGTGCCGGGGCCGACCCGCATGCCGGCGAACGGCGCGGCCGGGCCGTAGGGTCCGGCGAAGGTCGTGCCGTCCGAGTTGACGCCGAAGCCCGCGGCGATGCCGGCGACGTGGGTGCCGTGGCCGTTGCAGTCCATCGGATCGGGGTCCTGCGCGACGGTCGCGGCGGTGCCGTTGTAGGCGTCGCCGGCGAAGTCGAAGCCGCCGACCACCTTGGCGGACGGGAAGAAGGCGTCCGGCGCCACCGTGCGGTTGTTCGCCTGGTAGTCGGTCAGGACGCCCGTGCCGCCGAAGGTGGCGTGCTGGTAATCGACGCCGGTGTCGATGATGCCGATCGAGATCCCGGTGCCGTCGGCGTTGAGGCCGAGCCCCAGGGAGTCGTTCCACAGGGCCGGCGTGCCCAGGAAGGGGACGCTGGTCGAGGTCGTCGGGTACTCCAGCTCGAGGCGCTCGACGGAGCGCACGCCCGGCATCCGCCGCAGAGCCTTGACGCCGGCGGCGTCGACTTCCAGGGCGATGGCGTTCATGGCCCGCTGCACGCGGTAGATCTCGGTCGCGCCGACCGACGGCGAGACCGCGGCCAGGAAGCGCTCCTGGGCCGGGACGATCCGGGCGAGCTGGGCCCGGGCGGCGCGGACCGCCTCATCGCGGGCGCGCAGGACCGCCGGGTTCTTGCTCTTGACCGAGCTCACCCCCGCGGCGCGCAAAACCTCGCCGTAGACCCGCGCCGCGGGCGCGTCCTCCAGCTCCACCAGGACCTGGATCCGGGACGGAGCCGACGCGAGGTCCACGCTCTCTTCCTGGGCGGCTACCCCGGAAGGCAAAAGGAATCCGGTCAGCAGAAGCAGAAACAGGGATAACGGGCGACCGATCCGACTCGACAGCATACGGAACCCTCCAAATGTTCTTCCCGAACCACACAGCCGGCACAAGTGCGCGAATGCGCTAAAGCAAGGCAATTGAGACAGTTAGCTGCGCGGATGGTAGCCGAGTCCGCCCGGCAAGGGAAGAGGTCACAGTCAGGTGACGCAGACCAGGGCCGCCGCGAGGGCCAGGGTCAGGACGAGCTCGAGGAGGAGGGCGAGGCCGCGCCGCCCTGTCCTTTCCGGCCGGCCCTCCAACCCGGCGGCGGCCAGCAGGCAGGCGAAGGGCATGAACATCAGCCAGATCCGCCCCACCTCGCCGCGCACGTTGCCGGAGACGAGGAGGAGCAGCAGGGTGCCCCAGAGCAGCCCGGCGCCCGCCCGGAAGGGGAGGGAACGCGGCGCACCCTCCGGGCCCGGGGCGGCCGTTCCGGCGGCGGCGAGGATCAGCACGGCCGGCCCCAGCAGCAGGGCGAAGTCGTAGGGGTCCCAGAGCAGCCAGGTCCAGTAGTCGCGGGTCGCCACGGCGATGGCGTGGTGCTCGGCCATGGCGGCCCGGAAGGCGGGGACCGGGTCGTAGCCGGCGAGCAGGGTCACCGCCAGCCACGGTAGGGCGAACCCGAGCCCGAGGAGGAGAGGGCGGACGAGATCGAGGCCGAGCCAGGTCTCGCCATCCTTATTAATAGTGGGACGCAACGCGGCGGTCCCGGCGAGCAGGGGGAGGGCGGCGACGTACCCATAGGTAATCAGGACGCAGATCCCCGCGAGGAGGCCGGCCAGCAGCGGCCTCCAGGCCTCCCGCCGGTCTCCCGCCGGGCGGGGCGTCGCGAGCACGGCCGCCGCCAGGAGAAGGGCCGGGAGCGCCTGGTCCAGCGAGGGAGTGAAGAGGGAGCGGGCCGGCACCAGCAGCCAGAGGGCGGCCGCGGTCTGCGCCGTCCCCGGCGAGAGCCCCCAGGCCAGGGCGAGACGGTAGAGCGGCCAGGCGGCCAGGGCCGAGAGGGCGGGCAGCAGGAAGGCCAGCAGGAGCAGGGTGCCCGGGGACGGAACGAGCGGCCCCCGGGGAGCGGGCCGGCCGCGGTCCCGGGCGCGCTGGATCTCGTGCTCGAACGCCTGCCCGGCCCGCGCTACGAGACCGTCTTCCCCGCCCGCGAGAAGGTGACGTCCCAGGGCATCCAGCCCGCGGACCAGCAGGAGCGGCCCGGGCGGGTGGGTCCGCGAGTGCTGGTTGAGCCCGGCCGCCGCGCGGGGATAGTCCGCCAGCAGCTCCGGGGTGGGCGGCGCGAGGCCGGCGTCGAACACGTAGCCGAAGCTGTTGCGCGAGCCGAGCGACCGCAGCACGCGGTCGAAGCCGTCCGGCTGGGCCGCGGTCAGGGCCAAGGTGAAGAGAAGGCCGAGAGCGGCGAGGAGGAGGGGCATCCCGGGCCGGACGGTTCGGGGGCGCCCCGCCAGCCAGGCGATCAGCCCGCCGGCCAGGAGCGCCAGGATGGCCGGCCCGACCGCGAGGCCGGGCGGCCGGTAGGGCCACTCCCACTCCGCCGGCCCGTTCGCGAACGGAGCCTGGAGCAGGACGGCCGCGATCAGGGCCAG
>DATAHG010000330.1:0-6183 GCA_036263295.1 Thermoanaerobaculia bacterium
GGCCGCCCGGCCTGTAACCTTCGCACCTTCCAGGAGTATCAATCCCCAGGGAGGCGAGACGCGACTTGGACGGCACGATCGAGCACGACCGGATGTTCTGGCGGACGGCCTATCAGGCCCATGGCCCGGCCGTGCTCTCCTTCCTGCGCCATCGCCTCGGACGGCGGGAAGACGCCGAGGACCTCCTCCAGGAGACCTTCGTGCGGGCGATCCGCAGCGGGTCTTTCGAGGATGGCGGGAACCTGCGGGCCTACCTGATGAGGATCGCCCACAACCTGTGGGTGAGCGGCCTGCGGCGCCCACGGCGGGTGACCCTGATCGACGAGAGACAGCAGGAGGCCCTGGCCGAGACGCCGGACCCGGCGGCCTCGCCGGAGCAGGAGGCGACCGGCAGCGACCTGCGCGAGAAGGTGGCGCGCATCCTGGCGGGAATGAAGGACTCCTACCGCCGCGCCTTCGAGCTGGGGGTCCTGGAGCAGCGCAGCTACAACGAGGTGGCCGAGGCGATGGGCTGGAGCCTGTCCCAGGTGAAAGTGAATATCTACCGTGCCCGCAAGCAGGTCCTGTCCGAGCTGGACGGGATATCGGCGGGCCGGACCGGAGCGACGCCATGATGGATCCGACGGACCGCTGTGAAGCCTGCGAGATGACGATCTCCGCCCTCCTCGACGGGGAGGGCGGACGCGAGGAGGTCCTGCCGCTGCTCGATCACCTGATCGAGTGTGCGTCCTGCCAGGCCTTCTACCGCGAGGCCCGCGCGCTGGACGGCAGCCTGAAGCCCGGCGTGGCCTCCCCCGTCCTGGAACAGGCTCCGGCGGCCGTCTGGGAGCGCATCGAGCGGCGCGGCTTCGCGGCGAACAACTGGCGGACCTGGGCGCCGCGCCTGGCGGCGGCCCTGCTGCTCACCCTGGGCGCGGTCTGGATCGCGCACTCTTTTGGGATGGGGATGGGGACGGGGACGGGCTCGGCCGGGCGTCCGATCGAGATCGTCCTGGGGCAGGGCGGCTCGATGACCGACCGCCGCTTCGTCGAGATCACCGCCGAGGTCCTGAAGTCCGACCCGCGCTACCGGCACGAGATGCTGCGGGTGATGTCCGCCGTGGCCGCGGAGGCGGAGCCGCGCGAGTCCCCGGCCGACCAGGATCCCCTCTTCTCTGAAGAATCCACCCCGGACCGCGAGGACCGGGGCCCGGCCCGCTCGATGCGGCGGGCCACCTGAAGCGAGAAGCGAAAGGAGCTTCCAGATGACGACTTTCCCGAGCGCCCGCACGGCTCTTGTCCTGTCCTTGATCCTTCTCCCCGCGGCCGGGCCCGTGGCCGGGGAGGCGGCGTCCCCGGCATCCCCGGCGGCCCCGGCGTCTCCGGCATCCGCCCGGCCCGTGAACACCCGCGGCTTCCTCTACGGCCGCGTCACGACCCGCACCGGCACGGTCTACGAAGGCCGCATCCGCTGGGGCAAGGAGGAGGCTTTCTGGGGCGATCTCTTCCAGGCGGGCAAGGCGGACAACCCCTACGAGGATCTCGCCCCGGCGCGCGAGCGCCGCAAGCGGGAGACGATCAAGATCTTCGGCATCCCGATCGGCGTCCACATCGAGAACGCCTCCGACCGCCAGCTCGTGGCCCGCTTCGGCGACATCCAGCGCATCGAGCCGCGCCGGGAAGGCAAGGCCCAGGTCTTCCTCAAGAGCGGCGTCTCGTACCAGGTGGACGGCGGCTCGAACGACGTGGAGGCCAAGGTCGCGGTCTGGGACCGCACCCTGGGCCAGATCGACATCGAGTGGGACAACCTGCAGAAGGTCGAGTTCCTGCCGGCCCCGGCCAACCTTCCCGTCCAAGCGCACCGGCTTTATGGGACAGTCAAGCTGCGCGACGGCAGCGTTCCCGCCAGCGTCCGCGGCTTCTTGCAGTGGGACCAGGACGAGTGCCTGTCCACCGACGAGCTGGACGGCGAGACCCGCGACGGCGATCTCTCGGTCCCGATGGGGAACGTCGTCTCGATCGAGCGCCGCCTCCGCGGCTCCCAGGTGAAGCTGACGGACGGACGGACCCTGGAGCTTTCGGGCTCGAACGACGTCAACAGCGACAACCGCGGCATCTTCGTGGACGACCCCCGCTTCGGGCGCGTGCTGGTCTCCTGGAAGGCGATGGACCGGGTGGACTTCGCCCGGATGGCCGGGACCGGTCCGGCCTATCCCGACTACCGGCCGGGTCGCCCGCTGTTCGGGAAGGTGACGACCACCGGCGGCCAGACCTACCGCGGCCGCCTGGTCTACGACCTCGACGAGTCGGTGACCAGCGATTTCCTGGACGGCGATCTGGAAGGCATCTCCTATTCGATCCCCTTCGCCCGCATCGCCAGCGTCGAGCCGCAAGGGCAGAAGGCGAGCCGCGTCCGGCTGCGCGACGGTGGCGATCTGCAGCTCGAAGAGGCCGTGGACGTGAACGAGGACAACGCCGGCCTGCTGGTCTACGAGGGGGACGGCAAGGCGAAGCCGCGGTACATCGCCTGGGAAGAGGTGCGGCGGGTGGACTTCGAGAATCGGTGAACAGAAGGACCGCCCGGCAGGGGCGGTACGTCTGTAGCCCGGGGGTTCAGCCCCGGGCGGGCGCAACGCGGCACCCGACCGACGCGAGCATACCCGGGCGGCGAGCCCACGCCCGGGGCTGAACCCCCGGGCTACAGACGCGAGGCCCCTCCGGGGCCTGAATGCACTAGGGCACGTCGTAGGCGTCGACGTTCTTGCCCTGCAGGTATTTGTCGAACCACCCCACGATGTGCTCCAGCCGCTCGACGCGGTGCCAGGGCCGTCCCGAGCGCGAGAGCTCATGGCTCTCGCCGGGGAAGCGCACCATGACCACCGGCTTCTTGAGGTACTTGAGAGCGCGGAACATCTGCTCGCCGCCGGCCGTCGAGGGGGTACGGTAGTCGGCCTCCCCTTCAATCAGCATGAGCGGCGTGGTGATCTTGTCGGCGAAGGTGATCGGCGAGCGCGCCGCGTAGTCCTTGGGATCCTCCCAGGGGGCGCCACGGAACCAGCTCGGGGTGAACTGCGAAAAGTCGGCGGTGTACCAGAAGCTGGCCCAGTCGGCGATCGAGCGCTGGGCGACCGCGGCGGCAAACCGGTTCGTCTGGGTGATCGCCCAGTTGGTCAGGATGCCGCCGCCGCTGCCGCCGGTGATGCCGAGCTTCTTGTCGTCGATGTAGCCCCGCTTGATCAGCTCGTCCACCCCGGCCATGAGGTCCTTGTGGTCGTCCCCCGGGTACTTGTACTGGATGATGTTCCCGAAATCCTGGCCGTAGGTCGAGCTGCCGCGCGGGTTGGGATAGAGCACGACGTAGCCCTTGGCGGCCATCCACTGGAACTCGTGGTCGAAGGTGAAACCGTAGGCCGAGTGCGGGCCGCCATGGATGTTGAGGATCAGCGGGTACTTCTTCGAGGGTTCGAAGCCCGGCGGCTTCTGGACCCAGGCATGGATCGGCTTGCCGTCGAAGCTCGCGTAGGTGATCTCCTCGGGCTCGGTGAGGTCGAGCTCGGCGAACAGCTCCTCGTTGGGGCGCACCAGGGGCCGGCGCTGGCCGGTCGCGGTGTCGAGCACGTAGAGGTCGCCGATCACGGTGGGGGTCGAGATCACCACGGCGAGACGGGAGCCGTCCGGGGTCGCCGAGTAGGAGGTCACCTCCTGCTTGCCCTGGGTGAGCGGGCGACGCTTGCCGGTCTCCGTATCGACGATGGTGAGGTTGGCGCTGCCGCGCTCGGCAGTCTGGACAATCACCGATCTGCCATCCCTGAGCCAGACCACCGGGCGCGGGCTGTCGACGCGCGGGGCGTGCTGGTCGCCGGTGATCCCGGCGTCCACCTCGTAGTTGTAGTTGGCGGTGAGATTGCGCGGCGGGACGCCGGCCGCGGCATCGGTCACGAAGAGGTCAGCTTCGTCATAGGAGCGCACCGGCTCGCCGTTGAGGGTGCCTTTGAAGGCGATGCGGCGGCCGTCCGGGCTCGAAGTGAAGTTTTCGATCTGCCCCTCGATACTGGCGACGCGGACGATCTCGCCGCCGGTCGCCGCGACCGAGTAGAGGTCGCTGTCCTGGTCGGCGTAATAAGGCTCCTTCACCCGGTTGGAGGTGAAGAGGATGCGGCTGCCGTCGTTCGACCAGGCGAGTTTGCTCTCGGCGAACTCGCCGGAGGTGATCTGGCGCGCCGCCGGCATGGCGGCCGGGGCGGCGTTGACGGCGGGGACCGCGACCGTCCAGAGGTGGCCCGGCCGGGTCGGGTCGAGATAGCCGGCGCCGTTCATCCGGTAGACCGCGCGGGTGACGACGCGGACATCGCTCTCGCGCTCCTCGGCGGTCCCCTTCTTCTTCGCCAGGTCGCCGGGGTTGGCGTTGCTGGTGAAGGCGAGGGTCTTGCCGTCGGGAGACCAGGCGGGGGATCCCGCTCCCCGGGCGATGTCGGTGAGGCGCCAGGGCTCGCCGCCGTCCATCGCCAGCAGGTAGATCTGGCCGCCCCCTTCCGACCCCTGCGACTCCCGGGGGGAGCGGACGAAGGCGAGCCGGGCGCCGTCCGGCGACCACCGGGGGGAGCTGTCGCGCGGGCCGGCGGTGAGCGGCCGGGCGGGGGCACCGCCGTCCGTGGGCACGATCCACAGGGCGGTGTCGTAGCCCTCCTTCTTGTCGTCCACGGTCACGCGGACGAAGACGACCTTCCTGCCGTCCGGCGAGATCTGCGGATCGCCGATCCAGACGAAGCGGAAGAGGTCTTTTTCGGTGATGAGACGCTTGGGCGCGGCCCCGAGGCTCGCCGGGGCGAGCCCGATCCCCAGACCGGCCAGTCCCAGCAGGGCGACCGTGAGCGCGGGCCGGAGCCGCTTGGCAGATGAGAACAGTGACATCGGCGAGGTCTCCTTTCGGTTCCAGGAGATCCTAGCCGGTTCGCGCCCGGAGGACTACCGGAGAGCTAGAAGAAGACCCGCTGGATCGACCAGTAGAGGCCGACCGCCGCGATCAGACAGGAGGCGGGGACGACGACCCGCTGCCGGTACCACCCCCGCTGCTGGAAGGGGAGCACCAGGAGCGAGGCCAGGGCGATGACGGCGAGCTGCCCCCCCTCGACTCCGACATTGAAGCTGAGCAGGGCGGTCAGAAACTCCGAGCGCGGCAGGCCCAGCTCGGAGAGCACCCCCGCGAAGCCCAGGCCGTGCAGGAGCCCGAAGGCGAAGACCAGGGCGATGCGCGACGGGCGCAGCTCCGGGGTGAGTATGTTTTCGACCGCCACGAAGACGATCGACAGGGCGATCAGCGGCTCGACCACGGACGGCGGCAGGGAGACCACGCCGTAGATCGACAGGCCGAGAGTCAGGGTGTGGGCCACGGTGAAGGCGGTCACCTGCTGAAGGATCGGCTTGAGGCGGCGGGAGAGCAGGAAAATGCCGAGCACGAACAGGATGTGGTCGGTCCCCTTCGGGAGGATGTGGGTGAAGCCGAGCTTCAGGTAGAGCGCCACGACCTCCGATCGGGTCGGCGGCACGACCGACGCGGCGAGCGGGATCGGCGGGCTCTCGGCGCCCCCCTCCAGCCACTTCCACTCGGAGCCCTCGTCCCCCTCGTTCTGGAGGATCAGGGGGTAGGAGCCGAGGGGGACCTCCTCGCGCCAGGTGAACGTCTTCGCCCCGCCGGGGATGGGTCCGGACAGGCGGACGATGGTCCGCCCCGGCGGCGACCAGGCCTTGGTGACGAGCGCCACGGCGGCGGGCTCGACCGGCCGGCCGTCGAACGAGATCGTGGCGCCGTCCACCAGGGTGCGCAGGAACCGCCCGAGCTGGCGATCCACCTCGGGGGTGAGGTCGGCGATCGGACCGTAGCGCGTCTCCCCCGCCGGCCCCCCCTCGTCGTCCCGGGTCAGGTGCTCGGCGTCGAGCAGGAACTCGATCTGGTAGGTCCCCGCCTTGAGGAAGGTGACGTAGACCTGCACCTTGCCCAGCTCATGCGCCTGGACCGCCGGAGCGGCCAGGGCGAGGAGCGCGGTCAGGATGAAAATGAAGGCAAGAGAGCGGCGAGCCAAGCGGTGATCCTCCCGTCGAGAGTACGGCTCCGGGGACGGTCCGGATGAGGATCGTACCCCGGCGGAGAATCCGTCAAGCGCCGCCGCGGAGGGCTTCCAGCTCGCGCCGGAGGCGGGCGTTCTC
>DATAHG010000331.1:0-1626 GCA_036263295.1 Thermoanaerobaculia bacterium
TCGGGGCTCGGGGAGATCCTGGCTCTGGAGCTCGCGCAACGCGGCTGGAGCCTGGTGTTGATCAACCGCAGCCGGCAGAAGACTCTGCCGCTGCTGGAGCGCATCGAGGCGGAGCATCCGGGGACGGCGGTCGAGGTGGTCGAGGCCGACCTCTCCGATCAGGACGCCCTGCGCTCGGCGGCCGACGCGGTCGCGGTGCGCCACCCGCGGATCGACGCCCTGTTCAACAACGCCGCCCTCCTGCTCGGCGAGCTGGCCCTCTCCCGCCACGGCAACGAGATGCAGTTCCAGGTCAACACGCTCGCCCCCTACATGCTGATGCGCCTGCTGCGGACCCCGCTCGCCGCCGCCCGCCCGTCGGTGATCGTCAACGTCTCCTCGGGAGCGGCGCTGATGGCCGGGCCGCTCAAGGTCGGCGAGCTGCGCCGGCCGCCGCAGTTCCGCAAGCTGTTCGGCGCCTACGGCCAGTCCAAGCTCGCCCTCTCGGCCCTCACCCAGGCGCTCGCCGCGGATTTCCAGCGCGACGGCGTCGCGGTGCGCAGCGTCGATCCGGGCGGCAACCGCACGCCCATGACGGCCGGAGCCGGCATGCCGGCCGTCCTCAAGCTCGTCCGTCCTCTCTTCTTCCGGGCCCCGGAGGTTGGCGCGCGCCGCATCTACGACGCCGCCTTCGATCCCAAGTACGACACTGCCGTGGGGTCCTTCCTGACCAGCGGCAAGGTCGTCCCGCTCCCCGCCTCGGCCACGGATCCCCAGGCCCAGTCGGAGCTCCTCGGCCTGTGCCGCGAGCTGACGGGCCTCTGAGCCAGATCCCTCCACGTCTCGTGATGGATCCGGCGCGGCTCGCGACAGTGCCCCAAATCGGTCCTGTGCAGCACTAAAGAAAGAGGCGGGGCTGCCGCGGTCTGGCCCCCGTCTGACTTACTCAAGGAGAAACGACGTATGAAGAAGCAGAAGAGCGAGCGGATCCTGGGCCGGCGCGTGGCCCGCGAGATGAGCCAGAAAGACCTGGAGAACGTCAACGGCGCGGCCGTCGCGACCTGGACCCTCCGGTATCCCGCCGACGGCCCGTACGCCGACAACAGCGGCGGCGGCATCTACTACGTCTAGCCTTCCCCTTCCCGCGCCCCGGCCGGATTCCCGATCCCGCCGGGGCGTTTCCTTCTGACTCCCCTCCATGCGCCCGCACGGGCCGGCAATCTGCTACCTTCACCGGAAAAGGTGCGTGCCCATGCGACCGGATCCCCTCTCCTCCCCACCCCTCTCCGCCGTGGACTATGCCTGGCTGCGGATGGACGACCCGACGAATCTGATGATGATCAACGGGGTCCTGGTGATGGAAGGGCCGGTAGACCTCGGCCGCCTCAGAGAGGTGATGGTGAAGCGGCTGTTGCCGATCCCGCGGTTCCGCCAGCGGGTGGCGACGCCCCCCAAGGGTGGCTGGCCGCGCTGGGAGGCCGACCCCGACTTCGACATCGATCACCACCTCACGCCGGTGACCCTGCCGGAGCCCGGCGACGACGCCGAGCTGCGCGCGGTGATCGAGGGGCTGGCGAGCGCACCGCTGGACCCCACCCGCCCGCTCTGGCACTTCCACGCCATCGCCAACTACCGCGGCGGCACCGT
>DATAHG010000332.1:0-2623 GCA_036263295.1 Thermoanaerobaculia bacterium
CCCGCCTCGTCCAGCTCGAACGGCAGGGTCACGGTGAGGAAGAAGCCCCCTTCCGGGCGGTTCCAGCTCACCCCGCTGAGGCCGCCGAGCTGCTCGTCGAGGCAGGCCACCATGCGGTCGCGGTTCGTGCGGTAGAACGGCAGCTTCTCCTCCATGAGAGGGCGGAGCGATCCGCCGTTCTCCAGCAGGACGCCGCCGACGATCGCCTGGTTGAGCGGCGGGCTGGTCACCGTGGTCAGGCTCTTCACCTTGGACAGCTCGGCGGCCAGGGTCGAAGCCCCGGCAGCCCCTTCGACCCGGGCCGGCTGGTCGGCCACCAGGAAGCCGACGCGCAGGCCCGGGAAGAGCGTCTTCGAGTAGCTCCCCATGTAGATCACGAGGCCGCGGTCGTCGAGCGCCTTGAGGGTCGGCAGCGGCGGGCCGTCGTAAGAGAACATCCCGTAGGGGTTGTCCTCGAAGATCAAGATCCCCTCGCGGTCGGCGAGGTCGAGCAGGGCGCGGCGGGCTTCGAGGGGCATCCGGGTGCCCAGGGGGTTGTTGAAGTCCGGCACGTCGTAGAGGGCGCGCGGGCGGCGGCCGGACCGGCGGGTCGCCGCGATGGCGGCGGCCACGTCGGCCGGGTCGAGCCCCCGCTCGCCGGTCGGCACCGGCACCAGCGGAATGCCCATCATGCGGGCGAGGCCGGGGATGCCGATGTAGGACGGATCGCTGACCAGCAGGGCGTCGGTCGCCGGATCGAACAGGCCGATCAGGAGGATCACCATGCCCTCCTGACAGCCGCAGGTCACGACGATCGAGGCGGGATCGGCGCGGATCCCCTCGTCCAGCTCGATCTGGCGGGCGACCAGGTCGTTGATGATGCCGTTGGTCTTGTTGTACTGCCCGAGATCGTTCCAGACCGCCCGCTCGTCGAGCCCGCGGGCGGCGGCCCGGTGCTCGACGTAGGTGCGGGCGCGGGCGAGGCTCCCCTCGACGTCGAAGTGGCGCTCCGAAGGACGCCCCGGCGCGAAGGAGATCGCCTGGGGATAGCGCAGCACCACCTCGTTGAGGAAGTTCATCACCTCCAGCAACGGGTCGCTGAAGCAACCCTTGACCGCGACTTCCATGGCGCCTAGTAGGCGTCCTTCTTCTCGAGCTGCTCGAAGAGCTGCTGGACGCTCTGGTCGGTGAAGTCGCCGCCCATGCGCTCGATGAACTCGAACATCATGCCGGAGCCGGGATCGCGGTGGCTGAAGATCTGGCGCAGGCCGGGGCTGCTGATGACGTTGGTATCGAAGTCCATGCCGGCGGCCTTGAGATCCTCGGCCATCTCGGGCAGGTTCTCGACCCCGATCGCGACGTGCTGGACGCCGGCGCCGTAGTGCTCGACGAACTTCGAGACCTGCGAGTCGGGCGAGGTGCCCTGCAGCAGCACGAAGGTGATCGGCCCGGCCTTGAGGACGGCCGAGACCATGGCGGTGTGCTTGCCTTCGGTCTTGCGGCGCTCGTGGAGCTGGAATCCCAGGGTCTGGGTGTAGAACTGGATGGACGCCTCGAGATCATGCACGGCAATGGCGACGTGGTCGACGCTCTTGGCGTACTTCCCCAGCGACGCCGTCACCTTCGGGTTGTCGATCATCCTCTTGTCTCTCCTCTCGTTGTGGGGGACCTCTGGGCCAGGGGGGCGCACGGCTCCCTCAAGACTGTAGTGCCGCGGGAGGCGGAAGCGAGTCCGCCGCGGCGCAGAGACCGCCGGAGGGATCCAGGGTGGCGACCGCGGCGAGCCCCGCGACGGTCGGGCGCTCGAAGAGCTGCCGGGGGGCGAAACGGATCCCCCGCTCCCCCGCCCGTTCGGCCAGCGCGACGCCGAGCAGGGAGTCGCCGCCGAGGGCGAAGAAGTTGTCGTCGCCGCTCACCCGCTCGACTCCCAGGACCTCGGCCCAGAGCCGCGCCAGGGCGGTCTCGACCGGCGGCGCGGGGCGGTCGCCGTCCGGCTCCGCGGGTGGCGGACCGCGCCGGGCCAGCGCGGCGCGGTCCACCTTCCCCGTCGGAGTGCGCGGCAGGGCCGGCAGGAGGACGAACGCCGAGGGGAGCATGAACTCGGGGAGGCGCTCGGCGAGGCGGGCCCGGAGGGCGGTGGGACACGGATCCAGATCGCTCTCCGGGGCGACCGCCAGAAAGGCGGCGAGCCGGGTCCAGCCGCCGGCGGGGACGGTCACCGCCGCCTCCAGCACGCCGGGGCAGGCGAGGAGCGCCGACTCCACCTCCGCCGGCTCGACGCGGAACCCGCGGACCTTGAGCTGGCCGTCCAGACGCCCGAGCAGGTCGAGGTCGCCACCGGCCCGGAAGCGCGCGCGGTCGCCGGTGCGCAGCAGCCGCTCCCCGGGGGCGGCGGCGAACGGATCGGGCAGGAAGCGCTCGGCAGTGAGGGCGGGGATCCCGAGGTAGCCGCGGGCGAGGCCGAGGCCGGCCAGGAACAGCTCGCCGTGGACGCCCACCGGCACCGGCTCCAGACGGTGATCGAGCACATAGGCCCGGAAGTTGGCGAGCGGCCGGCCGATCGGCGGCCGGGGCTCGTTGCCGCCGGAGGCCGGGGGGGCCGGATCGAGGTCGGCGAGGGTGGCGCAGACGGTGGTCTCGGTGA
>DATAHG010000333.1:0-2004 GCA_036263295.1 Thermoanaerobaculia bacterium
GCAGCTCTGGATCCGGGCACGACCGTAGACGTTGCCCAGGTCCTCGTAGTCGATCTCCCAACTCTGAGGAAGGCGCTCCGCCATCCGCAGCATCAGGGCCCGGCTCTTGGAGTCCACCCCCGGGCAGTTGTACTGCCGCCGATCCGATCCCGCGAGGATCAGGATCCGGAAGGGGCGCTCGGATGGAGGGAGCTTGCCGTTCTCGTCGTTCGGTTTCATGCCGGATGCGAGAGCTGCAATCCGGGTGCCCTTGTTTCGGCGCTCCCTGGAGCGGCTACAATGAACCGGACCCTTCGTCCGTAAACAGACCATGCCTTCCAAGGTCAGGAAGCCCAACTTCTTTCTCGACCTCGCGGCGGCCCTCCTCCCCGGGCCGGAGCGCGAGGCGCTGGTGCGCCGGGGCGCGGAACCGGCCGGGATCTCGTTTTTTCTCGGTCTGGCGGAGCTTTTCGGTGGAGCGCTGTTACTGATCTCGAACGCGCTCGCCACGTTCCAGGCGCTGGCGGACAGCAACGCCGACTACGTGGTCAACAAGATGGACCCGCGCCTGCTCAACAGCACGGCGGCCAAGTTCGCGATCGTCGGGAACGGGCCGATTCTCTGGTTGACCTGGGTGGCCCATCCGCTCACGTGGCTTCTGATCAGCATCCCGCTGGTCGGGCTGGCCCGTCTGGTGGCATTCGCGGCGACCCGGGAGGCGGTCGGCGAGCCGCTCATCTGGCTGCCGCTCCGGCTTCTCCAGGGAGTGGGCCGGCTGCTCCGCAAGTCAGAGCGGCGGGTGCGATTCGGTGGCCAGCGGCCGGACCGCTTGCTGCGTGAGGGGGAGGACCTGGTGATCCTCAGCAGCCGGCCCAAGCCCGACTGGAACGAGCGGGTGACGATCGAGGTCGAAGAGCGTTTCTACCGTCTCCGCAAGACCGAAGAGAGGCAGGTCGGCAGCGGCTGGGCCTACGCTTACGTCCTCGCCGAGGCCGGCTCCAACGAGTTGATCCGGGGGTTGGTGCGCTGGGAGGGGGCGGCTCCGCCGTCGATCAAGGCCTCCAAACCTGCCGGACCACCGTCAACGTCCGCTGGATGACAGCCCAGTCTTCCGGCGGTGCGTTACGGAGGAAGTCGCGCTGCGGCGAGAAGGCTCCGGCGGCGGCCCCAACCAGAGCCGCGAGAGTGCTCCGCCGATCAAAGAGCCGGGGCTTTCTTTGCAGCAGCGGCGAGAGATCCACCTCGCTCGTCGTCACGAACAGTTTGAGGATTTCCCGGCCCTGCCAGGGTATCCAGGTGCCCTCCTGATGGCGGGGAAATTCCTCGGGGATGGTCAAAACGATTTCATCGCCCAGGCGGGTGCCGATCTCGAACTCACAGCCGGGGCCCAGCTCTTCCGCTCCCCCGCCGACCGGATGGAATGGCTGGATCGCCTTGCCCAGGCTGAAATCGAGAATCTGGATGTACAACGTCTTGGGGTGCAGGCTGCGGACGCGCAACGCGACGCGCTCGCGTTCGCGCAGGACGCAGGCGCCATCCGGATCGGGAACGATCTCTTCCCACTGGCCGCCCTGCAGGCGGAGCAACGTCATCTCCACCTGCCCTTCGAGGGTGCTTCCGGGATTGCTCAGCTCGCGCACGTTGCGGTAGCGGGCCTCTTTTTCCAGGTTGTCGAACAGCCGCACGATCGCACCGGGCTCGCTGACCGGCACCGGCGGGAGCAGGCTCTCGCCGTCGTCCCCGTCGAGCACGGTCCAGAAACCGTCCTGGAGGCGGACCCGGATCTCCGCCGGTTCGGCGGTCTGCCGCAAAAGCAGGGATCCCTCCAACAGCTTCCCCAGATGCCGGGCGGCCTCACCGGTGGAGGCGAGCCCTTCCAGGGTGATGCTGCGCCGGGTCTCCAGGTTGCGCACGACCTCGACCGCCCGGCAGCGCGCCTGGATCGTGCCCGCTTCTTTCCCCACGATCTTCGCTCGGCTGGTGAGGGCGCCGGGCCTCTCGATCTCGACGCGGCCGAGGGGGGCG
>DATAHG010000334.1:0-4090 GCA_036263295.1 Thermoanaerobaculia bacterium
CGGGCAGCGCAATGAACAGCCATGCGAATTGAATGGGGCCGCGTCCGAAATGGCCGAGGTCCGCGTAGAGCGCTTCGCAGCCGGTGACAGCGAGGAACACGGCACCCAATGTGACAAAGGCGATGATGCCGTGATGGATGAGAAATTTCAGTCCGTACCAGGGATTGAACGCGAACAGCACGCCTGGGTTTTGCAGCACGTGCCAGATGCCGACCACGCCGATCACCGCAAACCAGATCAACATGACCGGCCCGAAGAATGCGGCTACCTTCGCCGTGCCGCGCGACTGCAGGACGAACAGCAATATGAGAATGATCACGGTGAGCGGCACCACGTAAGGCTCGAACGCCGGCGACGTCACCTTAAGACCTTCGACCGCCGACAGGACCGACAGCGCGGGCGTGATGATCGCGTCGCCGTAAAAGAGCGCCCCGCTAATGATGCCGAGCAGGATGATCGCGCCGCTCGTGCGTCCGAGCGCGCGGGCGGCGAGCGCCATCAGAGCCAGCGTGCCGCCCTCCCCCTTGTTGTCGGCGCGCAATAGGATGAGCACGTATTTGGCGGTGACGACCAGGATCAGCGCCCAGATGATCAGCGACAGAATGCCGAGCACGATCACGTCGGACACCGGATCGCCGCCGCTCGTCGCCGCGAGGACCGACTCCCGCAGCGCGTAGAGCGGGCTGGTGCCGATGTCGCCGTAGACGACGCCGAGCGCTCCCAGAGAGAGGCCCGCCATATATCGAAAATCTTGTGAAGTATTTTCTGTAGTTTGGCTCAAAGGTGACCCAGGGCTTTCGCGGTGAAGCCCTGAACACTACCACCCTATCCCGGGCTTTTCATCCCCTGAGGGGCCGGAGGGGCCGGGGAACCCCGGCCCGCCCGGAACGAAGCGCTCAGGCCTCGACGTTCGCCTCGACGTTGATCGAGGTCTCGGCGAGCTGGGTCAGCTTCTTGTCGGCCTCCCCCTCTTCGTCGAGGGTCTGCTGCAGAAGCTTCGCCGCCTCGCTTTCACCGATCAGCTCGGCCCAGGTGCGGACCGTGCCGTAGCTGGCGATCTCGTAGTGCTCGACCTTCTGGGCGATCGCGATGAGCGCGGCGTCCATGACCTCCGGGTCCATGTCCTCCCCCATCATCTCCTTGCCCTCCTCGATCAGACCCTCCATCGCCTTGCACTTCTTCGCGCGCGCCGGCTTGTCGAGGATCTGAAAGACCCGTTCGAGCCGCGCCACCTGCCCCTCGGTCACCTGCAGGTGCTCCTCGAAAGCGCGGCGGAGCTGCTCGTGGGAAGCCTTTTTGGCCATTTTGGGGAGGGCCTGGACGAGTTGCTTCTCGGCGCTCAGCAGATCCTTGAGCTCATCCACGAAGAGTTTACGCAGGGAATCAATCTCCATCTCGGCTCCTTTATCTTCCAAACAGAAGGCACCATCGCCTACAGGCGTTTTATGGAGCAAAAGGGATGCCAAGGAAGGAGAGAAAGAAGGGGGCTGCCGGGGCGCGGGCGCGCCCCGGTCGGGATCTGCGGGACCTCCTCAGAGGGTCGCGAGGATCTTTTTTTCGCCGCTCTCGTCCTGCTTGCCGACCCAGACACCCAGAACCTTGCCCTGATTGTCGACATGCAGGATGGTCGGAGTGCCCGAGACCTTGATATCCGTGAAGCTGACCGGCACCACGGCGTCGGGCTGAACCCCGGCGTCGGCGAACATCTTGGCCTCCTGGTCCTTTGCTTCGGTGGCGGGGACCGCCACGACCACCTTGACCGGCGAGCCCTTCTGATTGCGCTCGTCCACCAGCCGCTTGTAGAAGGGGATGCTGTCGGTGCAGAAGTGGCAGGTCGGCGAAACCGCCAGCACCAGGGCGCTCTGCGTGCCGGCCGGCAGGGCGGCCTGCAGGGCGGGCAGCGTCGTCCCCTTTTCGACCGCCGGCGGCCCGCCCTGCGGCCGCGGCGTGAAGAAGTAGTTCCGCACCAACACGACCGAGGCGATGATGCAGACGACGATGATCGCGATATTCGCGATGGTATCCAGCTTCGATTTCTCAGCCATGGGATTCCTCCAGTGTGCGGCTCTCGGGCCGTGCTTTGGTGAAGGCTAACATACCTCGGCCCGGGACCCGGCCCGGGATCTGATCCAGGGTCTGGACCTGGATCTGACCCAGGGTCCAGGCCCGGATCTGATAGGCTTGGTGCGAGGAACAGCGCCGCGGTGGACGTCCCCTTCTTCCGGCTCCATATCAATCCTGCCGAAGGCCCGGAGTTCGACCACGTCTTCCGTGGCGACTCGCTGGTCATCGGGCGGGCAAGCGACGCCGACCTCATGCTGTCGGACCCCTTCCTGTCGCGTCGTCACACCCGCTTCTTCCGCGCCGGTCCGGACCTCTTCCTCGAAGACCTGGGCTCCCGCAACGGCACCCTGCTCAACGACCAGCTCGTGCTCGGGCCGACCCGGTTGCTGGCCGGCGACGTCGTGCGGATCTCGAACAGCGTCATCGCGATCGAGCAGGACGGCGCGTCCGCCGCCCCGCCGGCGCCCGATTCCGAGATCGTGGACGAGCTGCACGACGACGGCACGATCTTCCTGCGCGCCTCCGACCTCCTCGACCGCCAGAGCGCGACCGAGCCGGAGCAGCTCTGGAGCGAGGCCGACCTCACCCGCTACGCCGAGCGGCTGAAGCTCCTCAACACCGTCCACCACGCCCTCGGCCGCTCGCTCGACCTCGGCAAGCTGCTGGAGCTGATCCTCGACCTGGTCTTCGACCACCTCCGGCCCGACCGCGGCGCCATCCTCCTCAAGACCGACGGCGACCGCGGCGACCTGCGCCCGGCCGCCAGCCGCAGCGCCACCGGCTCGGCCACCGACCTGCGCTTCTCCCGCAGCCTGATCCGCGAGGTCACCGAAAAGGGCATGGCGGCGCTGGTGCTCGACGTCGCCCAGGACGAGCGCTTCGCGAAATCCCAGAGCATGATGATCTCGGGCATCCGCAGTCTGGTGGCGGCGCCCCTCCTCGACACCGAAGGGACGCTCGGGATGATCGTCCTGGAGTCCCGCATCCAGACCCGCCAGTTCAAAGAGGAAGACCTGGAGCTCCTGGTCTCCCTCGCCTCGGTCGCCGCCCTCCACCTGCGCAACCTCGAGCTCGCCCTGGAGGCGGTCGAGCGGCAGCGGCTCGAAGAAGAGCTGGCCCTGGCGCGGCGGATCCAGGTCGCCCTGCTCCCGGCCCAGCTCCCGGACGTGCCGGGCTGGGACCTCCACGGCGACAACTTCCCGTCGCGCGGGGTCTCGGGGGACTACTACGAGGTGGTCGAGCGCCGCGGCGGCCAGGAGTGCGTGCTGATCGTGGCCGACGTCTCCGGCAAGGGGATGGCGGCGTCGCTCCTCACCGTCTCCCTGCAGGCGCTTTCCACCGGCCCGATCGAGGACGGCCTGCCGGCGGACGAGATCTGCGCCCGCCTCTCGCGCCAGCTCTACCGCCGCACGCCGCCGGAGAAGTACGCCACGGCTTTCCTGGCGATCCTGGAGCCGTCCACCGGCCGGGTCACCTATACCAATGCCGGCCACAACCCCGGCCTGGTGGTGCGCGCCGGCGGCTCGGGCATCGAGACCCTGGAGGCGAACGGCGTCCCCCTCGGGCTCCTGCCGGTCGCGCCCCCCTACCGCGCCGCCGAGGTCGTCCTCCAGCCGGGGGACACCCTGGTCCTCTACACCGACGGCATCGTCGAGGCGGTTGATCCCGCCGGCGAAGAGTACGGCCTCGAACGCCTCCAGGCGATCTGCCGCCGCCAC
The DNA here is from genome assembly GCA_036263295.1 of Thermoanaerobaculia bacterium. Lineage (GTDB taxonomy): Bacteria > Acidobacteriota > Thermoanaerobaculia > Multivoradales > UBA5704 > DATAHG01. The sequence continues at coordinate 3,783 of DATAHG010000334.1, forward strand.
TGCGCCGGCACCTGCCGCGAGCTGGCCGAAGCGGTCGAAAAAGACCTCGCGGAGTTCGTCCGCGGCGTCCCCTTCCCCGACGACCGGACCATCGTGACGGCGCGGCGGGCCCATTGACAGCCGTCCCCGGACCTGCCAGCTTAGCCCCCATTCACCAGGAGCCACGCCATGCGTGAAGCCTCGACCATTCCGCCGCCGAGCCGGTGGGAGATCATGAGCTGGGCGATGTTCGACTTCGCCAACAGCAGCTACACCACGGTCATCATCACCGTGGCGTTCAGCGTCTACTTCACGAAGCTGGTGGCGCC
>DATAHG010000335.1:0-2641 GCA_036263295.1 Thermoanaerobaculia bacterium
GCCGACCAGGAAGCGGGCGACCTCCTCGATCGGACGCTGGGTGGCCGAGAGGCCGACGCGCTGCAAACGCCCGCCTGCTATCCCGGAGTGCAGGGCCTCCAGCCGTTCGAGGGAGAGCGCCAGGTGGGAGCCGCGCTTGTCGTCCGCCACGGCGTGGATCTCGTCCACGATCACGGTGCGAACGGGGCCCAGGATCCGCCGGCCGCTCTCGCTGGTGAGGAGGATGAACAGCGATTCCGGGGTGGTGACCAGGATGTGCGGCGGCCGCTTCGCCATGGCGGCGCGCGCCGCCTGGGGGGTATCGCCGGTCCGCACCTGGGTGCGGATGCCGGCCGGCGGCAGACCGAGCGCCGCCAGCTCGCGCTCGATCCCGGCCAGCGGCTCCTCCAGGTTCTTCTCGATGTCGTTCGACAACGCCTTGAGCGGGGAGACGTAGACCACCCGGGTCTCGTCCGGCAGGCCGTCTTCCGAGAGCAGGGCCTGGCGCACGAGGTCGTCGATGGCGGAGAGGAAGGCCGCGAGGGTCTTGCCCGAGCCGGTGGGGGCCGCGATCAGGGTGTGGCGGCCGGCGCGGATCTCCGGCCAGGCCCGCGCCTGGGGCTCGGTGGGAGCCCCGAACGTGCGTTCGAGCCAGGCGGCGACGGCGGGGTGGAATCCGGTGAGAGGCATGGCGATCCGGGAGGGAAGGAACCCTCCTACAGTCTCAACAAGATACTACCACCGCCTCATTTCCGGCTCCCACCGCACTCCTCACGAGGTCCCGCGCCGCACTGCCGGACCGGCTCTGTTTTCTATGCTTCCAGCACCTTTACTGTGGGTATACCTAATCTACTGCTGTCTTCGCCCATCTGCGCGGACAGATCTCGACCGGAGGAATGAACTATGTCGAATCGCGGGAGAGCTTTTCGCACGACTGTCGCCTGCCTGACCCTGCTCTTGCCGGCGGTCGCCGCCCGGCCGGCTTCCGCCGGGTTGCCCGACCTCGTGGTGCGCGAGGACATCATCAGCCAGCAATGGGTCGTTCGAGAGGAAAAGCTGGGAGCGACTTATTGCAGCGTCATCGAAGGGGGCGTCCAGCCCGGCCTGCGCAAGCTGGTCCGATTCACGGTGACGACCGAGAACCGCGGCGACGCCGATATCTATGTCGGCGATCCGCGCGAGCACGTGGCGGCCGGCGACGACCTCTTCGAGTTCGCGAGCTGCCACGATCACTACCACTTCCGCAACTACGCTCTCTACGAGCTGATCGACCCGGCCACCGGGCACGTCTGGCGGGCCGCCAAGCGCGGCTTCTGCATGCTCGACACCGACCCCGTTCCGTCCTCGACCGGCAACGAGCCGCCGCGCAGCCCGCAATACCGCTCCTGTGGCACCACCACGGTCGCCGGCAACCAGGGGATCACGGTGAACTGGTCAGACACCTACCGCTTCTATCTCGGCGGTCAGTATTTCGTCCTCGACGGCGGTGACGGCCAGGCGGTGGTCCCGCCCGGCACCTACATCATCCGCGTCACCGCCAACCCGCCGTTCCAGGCGCGCGGCAACGAGGCCTGCCCCTATCTCGACAGCAACGGCTTCTGCCACATGCTGCCTGAGTCGAACTACTCGAACAATGTGGGCCAGGCCGTGATCACCATCCCGGACCGCCCCGGCCGCACCGGCGTCGGCCCGCTCGCCAACTCCAAGGCTCTCGACAACGAGCCGGCCGAGCACTGAGCCTCCGCCTCTCCGCAGCCTTCCGCTCCCCCGGGCTTCCCGGTCCGGGGGAGCCCTTCTCCTCTCGGGCTGATGAAACACTTCCTCCGCGGAAAGCATCTAAAAGCATCTATCTGATGCCGTGGTCGCTGTCCAACCCCGTTTGGAGGAGAACGCCATGCCCGTCCCTCGCCCGCGAGCTGTCGCCGGAGCCGTCACGCTGTGCCTGACCCTGGCCGGAGCCGGTCCGGCCGCCGCCGGATCGATCACCGCCCTCTCGAAAGCCGACCCGGGCCTGATCTCCAGCACCGCGGGGGGCCTGAGCGCCGGCTCGCCCGGCGCCACGGTCAGCGCCGACGGCCGCTACGTCGTCTTCGTCAGTCAGGCGGCCAACGTCGTCCCCGGACAGGTGGAGGGCAACAACGATCAGGACATCTTCTCGGGCGCCGACATCTTCCTCTACGACCGGGTGGCCGGGACGAACATGCTGGTGAGCCGCTCGGCTTCGTCTCCCACGACCACCAGCAACGACTACTCCGGGAGCCCCTCTCTGAGCGCCGACGGCAGCTTCGTGCTCTTCCGCAGCTACGCCACGGATCTCGTGGCCGGGCAGGTCGACACCGGCGGTACCAACGACCTGTTCCTGTTCGACCGCGCCGCCGGCACCGTCGCCCTGGTGAGCCACGCGGCCGGCTCGGCGGTCACAACCGGCAACCAGGCCACGTCGGACGGGGTGCTCAGCGCCGACGGCTCCTACGTCCTGTTCACCACCTATGCCAGCAACGTCGCCGCCGGGGTCACCGATACGAACTCCACCGGCGATGTCTTCCTCTACGAGACGGCGACCGGCGCCGTCACCCTGGTCAGTCATTCGAGCGCCTCCCTCACGGCCGCGGCCAACGCCGCCAGCAGCTACCTCGGCGGTCTGAGCTCCGACGGCTCCTAC
>DATAHG010000336.1:0-4099 GCA_036263295.1 Thermoanaerobaculia bacterium
TCCTTGGCCGGCTCGCGGGAGAGGATGGCGACGCCGTTGTAGGTCGGCTGGCCGTAGAGCTCCAGGTGGTAGCCCAGGGCCTCGAACGGCTCGCGGGGGAAGAGGTCCTCGGTGCACTTGATCTCCTGGAAGCAGAGCACGTCGGGCATCTCGCGCTCGGTCCAGGCGGCGATCCGGTCCAGGCGGGCGCGGATCGAGTTGACGTTCCAGGTGGCGATTCTCATGGCGGCCATGACGAGAAGGTCAGCCCCCCTTCTGCAGGTAGAGGGTGGTGAACAGCATCGAGGCGAAATTGTGCAGGGCGTGGAGGCCCATCGGCAGGTAGACCGAGCCGCTGAAGTGCCGGGCCAGGCCCAGCACCACGCCGAGGACCAGCACGGCGCTCATGTCGAACCAGTCGTACTGGGTGTGGATGACCGCGAAGCAGAGCGAGGTCACGGCCAGGGCCCCCCAGGGTCCGAGCCGGGAGGAGCGCAGACCGCCGAACAGGAAGCCGCGGAACAGGATCTCCTCCAGGATCGGGGCCGCCACCACCACCGCCAGCCAGAGCAGCGGCAGGTAGGCGCTCGGCCCCTGCAGGATGTCGCGCATGAACGGCGGGATCTCCGGGCGGTCGAGATAGCTCGCCAGGGATTCGAAGCCGAACGCGAAGACCACCAGGGCGAGCGTCCAGAGCAGGCTCTGCCGGAAGCCGGCCCGCCGCAAGCCGAAAAAGTCGCGCAGAGCCTCCCGGTCGGGCAGCCGGCGGCGGGCCAGCCAGACCGTCAGCCAGGTCGTGAACGGCGCCGCCAGCACCGTGCCGCCGCCCAGGATCAACCCCAGGGGGAGCCCGGCCGGCAGCCCGCCCGGGCCGGTGTGTTTCGACAGGTCGAGCGGGTGCCCCGTCAGCATGCCGGCGACCATCGCCACGAGGAGGACGATGAGCCCCGCCACGACCTGGAGGATCGAGTAGAACAGGAAGATGGCGAGGGTGTAGCCGAAGACCCGCCACGGCCCGAAGGTCCGGACCGGCGGGGCGGGGGGGACCACCGCGGGCGGCTCGTACGGTGAAAACCCTGGAGGTGAAACTCCTGGAGGTGAAGTCCCTGGAAATAATGGATCGGCGGTCGGTTCGCTCAAGCTCTGCCCCTCTCGGGCGACAACATAACAAAAAAAGACCCCGCTGCCGGCGGGGTTTTGGAGGAGGGAGGTTCGGAGAGGAGATTGTCTGGTGTCTCGTCCGTTCCAATCTCTTCTACGGGGGGGCTCGCGAAAATGTTTAGGCCCCGCTGAACGGAGCTCAGACGATCGGCTCCTCTCCCTCGCCTCCCTCGGCTCCCTCGGCGGCGGGGGGCAGCGGCCGGCGGCGCGGCCGGCCGTTCTGGGGCATGCCCGGACGCTCGCGCAGGCGCTGCTCCCGGAAGCGCCGGATCTGCTCCTCGCGGTTTTGCCAGCGCTGCTCCCACTGCTGCTCGCGGCGCTGCATCTCCTGCCGCATCTCCTGGCGCAGGGTGCGCTCGCGCTGCTGCCAGCGCTGCTCCGGCCCCGCCCCGCCCTCGCCGGGCGGCGGCCCGAGGCCGGGCCGTTGCGGCCGCTCGGGGCGCTCGGGGCGCTCCTCCGGCCCGGGGCCGAACAGGACGCCCGGACGCAGGCGGCCGACCAGCCGGAGGAAGCGGCTCTCCGGCACGTCGTCGAGCAGGTCGCGGGTGGCGAGGACGTGCCGCGCCAGGGCCTGCTCCATGGACTGGTAGAGGCGTCCGGACTCGGCGAGCAGCCGGTCCACCTTGGCGCGGTCCGGCTTCCCGGCAATCAGCTCCCGCCGGATCTCGCGGTGGATCTCGGTCTGCTGCAGCCGCAGGCGGCCGGTCTCCTGGAAGAAACCCCACTGCAGATCGAGGAACTTGCGCCGCACCTCCCCTTCGAGCCCGAGGACGTCGGCCAGGCGGCCGAGCCGGGCGCCGGGGTCCTGCACGGCGAGGATCTGCTCCGCCGCCCGCGGCGGCAGCTCGGCGGGATCCGGGGGAGGAGGCGAGAGCCGGCGCCAGGCCACGGCGGCCACCAGGCCCAGGTTCACGCCGAGCGAGAGGAGCAGCGCGATCACCAGCCACCAGCGCCTCACAGCACCTCCTCCTGGAGATCCTCTTCCAGGGCGGATCCCGAATCGCCGCCGACGTCCTCCACCAGGCTCCAGTAGCTCTCGGCCAGGCTGGCGCCGGTCACGCTGGCATCCGGCTCCTCTTGGGCCTCCTCGGCGGCGGGGGTGGAGGAGGGGACCGCGGCGAAGGCGTTGAGCGCGGTGCCGCCGAGACCGGCGCCGAGGGCCACGCCGCCGACCAGCGCCGCCGCCGCGGCCGCCCGCGCCCAGGCCGGGGCGGTGGACCACGACAGCCCCGGCCGCCCCTCGGCCCGGACTTGCGCCATCACCCGCGTGGCGAAGCCGGGCGGGATTTCTCCTGCCGGGCCGACCGCCCCGGGTTCCAGGGCGCTCCAGGCCCGCTCCAGCCGCCGGTGCTCCGCCGCCAGGGCGGGCTCGCGCTCCAGGCGGGCGCGCAGCTCGCGCTCCCGCTCCGGCGGCAGCTCGCCGGCCAGCAGCCGGGTCAGCTCTCGTTCGATGTCCGCGATGTCCGCGGCGTTCGCGATGTCCCGCGAGGGCCTGGGGGGTGTCATGTCATCCTCTTTCATCTCTTGCAACCCGCGAAGGGCCGTTTTCCTGCGCCGCGCTCAGCCGGCGCAGCGCCCGCACCAGCCGGCTCTCGACCGCGCCCTCCGTGACCCCCAGGACCTCGGCGGCCTGGCGGTAGGATAAGCCCTCCAACCGCACCAGGATCAGCACCGTCCGCTGGCTCTCGGGCAGGGTTGCGATGGCCTGCCGCGTCGCCTGCCAGCGCCGCCGCGCCGCGAGCGCCGCCTCGGCGGTCGGGGCCGGATCCGGAGGGTCGAAGGCCGCCGAAGCGGCCGGGACTGCCGGATCGGCGGGATCCGCCGCCGCGCCCTCCAGGCGGAAAAAGCGGGCGATCTTGTGACGCCGGAGCTTGTTCAGGCAGTGGTTGACCGCGATGCGGTAGAGCCAGGTGAAGACCTGGCCGTGGGGACGGAACTCGCCGGCCTTGCGGAAAACCTTGAGAAAGACCTCCTGGGCGGCGTCGCGCGCCTCCTCGCGGTCGCCCAGCAGGCGCTCGCAGAGATGGAGCAGGCGCTCCTGGTGGGCCTCGACGACCTGGGAAAACGCCTCGACGTCGCCGGCCGCCACACGGGCCAGGGCTTCCCAGGCCGGATCGACCGCCGCCGCCGTTCTCGTATCCGTCGCCACCACTCGTCTCTGGAACCCGCCGGGCGGGGATATCCTGCGCCCCGCGCTGGGGTATCCGATGTCAGGCAGGAGGAGGGAGGGCCGCCTGGCGGCGGCGGGCGCGCCGCAGACAGCTCCGGCGCAGGGTAGCCATCAGCCAGATCTCGCGGCTGCCGAGGCGCTCCCAGTCATGGACGAGCAGGGCGATCAGCTCCCGCAGGAGCTCCTCGACGTCCGCCTCGCTCAGCTCGTAGCTCGCGATCATCGGCTCGATCTCCGAGAGCAGGCGCAGCAACAGAGTGCAGGCCGGCTCCTCGCGGAGCGGATCGCCGGTCTCCCGGCCACCCTCGGGGTTTGCCCGAGCTGACAGATTCATATGGGCGAATGATGCGCCCCTCCGGTCCGCGAGGCAAGAGGGGACGTGGCAAATCGTCGGGAAAGAGGGGGGACGTCCGCCCGGCGGTCATGACAGAATCCCGCCCCGTGATCGCCGACCGCATATCCCGCTTCGTCCAGGACCCCCAGAGCACCGCCCAGAGCGACCTCTTCGGCGAGCTGGCCCTCGAGGCTTTCGCCTTTCAGTACGAGCACATCGCGCCCTACCGCCGCCTGTGCGACCGGCGCGGCGCCACCCCCGGCGCGGTGGCCGATTGGCGGGATGTCCCGCCGGTGCCGACCGCCGCCTTCAAAACCCTGCGCCTGAGCGTCGCCCCGGAGGGGCAAGAGACCCCGGAGCTGTTCCGCAGCAGCGGGACGACCGGCACCGGCGACACCGCCGGCGGCGGCCGCAGCGTCCATCACTGCGCCTATCCGGACCTCTACCGGCAGGTG
>DATAHG010000337.1:0-2828 GCA_036263295.1 Thermoanaerobaculia bacterium
TCGATGATGAAGCCGGTGACCGGATCCACCGGCCCGCTCACGGTCACGAACAGCCGGTAGTTGTGGCCGTGCCCGGGAAGGTTGGAACACTTCCCGAAGCGCGCCTTGTTCTCTTCTTCGGTCCAGTCGGGACGGCGGTACAGGTGGCTGGCACTGAACCGGTAGCGGCGCTCCAGGCGAAGGCTCATCGGGGTCTCCTGTCGAGCCCGGCGGGCCGAAAGGAGCCGGAGGGCTGTTTCGGGCCTAGGCTCGGGGTTGCGGAATCATATAATGCGCGCCGTGCGCCGTATCGACCGCTATATCGTCTCGGAAGTCCTCGGCCCATTGGGGCTCGGTTTCCTCGTTTACACCTTCCTGCTCCTGCTCCGCTTCCTGTTCCAGTCGGCGGAGATGATCATCCAGCGGGGCCTGCCGGTCTCGGTGGTCGGCCGCCTGCTCATGCTGAGCCTGCCGAACATCGTGGTCCTCACCCTGCCGATGTCTCTGCTGTTCGGCATCCTGATCGCGGTGAGCCGGCTGTCCTCCGACAGCGAGCTGATCGCCATGCGCTCGTGCGGGGTCAGCCTCCTGACCCTCTACCGCCCGGTCCTGTTGCTCTCGTTCTTCTTCGCCCTGGTCAACACCTATCTCATGGTGTACGCCCTGCCTTGGGGCAACTCGCAGCTCCAGCAGCTCCGGCTGGAGATCATCACCCAGAGCGTCTCGCAGCAGGTCCAGCCCCGCGTCTTCTACGAGGAGTGGGAAGGCAAGGTGGTTTACGTCTTCGAGGTGCCTCCCGGGGAGGACCGCTGGAAGGGCGTGTTCCTCGCCGAGTCGATCCCTTCCGGCGAGGACAACGAGATCACCATGGCCGACTGGGGCGAGGTCAAGGTGGACGACACCGGCGAACGGGTGACGCTGCGGCTCTACAACGCCGTCCGCCACAAGGTGAATCTCCAGGCCCCCGACCGCTACGAGATCAGCCGGCACAAGCGGCTCGACATCGTGCTCGAGGACCAGTTCACCAGCGAGCAGAAGGCCAAGATCTCGGTCTCCAAGGGGATCCGCGAGCTGACCCTCAAGGAGCTGGACGACCTCAGCCAGGACCCGACCGCGACCCAGGAGCAGCGCAATCTGGCCCGGGTCGAGATCCACAAGAAGTTCTCCATCCCGGCCGCCTGCCTGGTGTTCGGGCTGTTCGGACTGCCGCTCGGGATCAACAACCGCCGCGGCGGCAAGGCTTCGGGATTCGCCCTCTCGATCGGCGTCATCCTTCTCTACTACGTCCTGCTCAACAACGGCGAGGAGGCGGCGCGGTATGGCCAGCTGCCTGCCTGGCTGGCGATGTGGGGGCCCAATGTCCTGATGGCGGTCGGCGGCTTCTTCCTGCTCCTGCGCCGCAACCGCGACAAAGGCCTGCTGCTCGGGCGGCTGGACCGCTGGATCCGCCAGGATCTCTGGAGCCGGATCCAGAAGCTCCAGGGCGTGCGGCAAGAGAAGATCCAGAAGCTCCGGCAGGCCCGGGAGGAGAGACAGGAGCGGCGCGAGCTGGCGCGCTCCCAGGCCGCGGCGGCACGCCGGCCCAAGATGGTCCTGCGAATGTCGCGGATCCGCCTCGTCTTCCCCAACATCATCGACCGCTACGTGGTGGGGGTTTTCCTGCGGGTGTTCGCGCTGGTGGTCCTGTCGGGCGTCTCGCTCTTCGTCATCTTCGACCTGAGCGAGACGATCGACGAGATCCTCAAGAACAAGGTGGCGCAGGATGTGGTCTTCCGCTACTACAAGTACCTGTCGCTCCAGATGTGCTATGAGATCTCCCCCATCCTGGTGCTGGTCACCACGCTGATGACGTTCAGCCTCCTGGCTCGCACGAACGAGATCACCGCCTGCAAGGCGCTGGGGATGAGCCTCTACCGCCTGGCTCTGCCGGCGCTCGCGATCGCCCTGTCGGTCTCGATGTTCAGCACCTATCTGGAGTCTTCGGTCCTCCCCGCCTCCAACGCCAAGGTGGCCCAGCTCAAGGACCGGATTCGCGGGCGGGATACCGCCCGCACCTACCGGCGGGCGGACCGCCAATGGCTCTTCGGGCGGGGACGGTACATCTACAACTACCTGCACTACGACCCGGAGCACCAGGCCCTCCAGAAGCTCCAGGTCTTCGACTTCGACGAGAACCACCGGCTGAGCCGGCGTCTCTACACGGATACGGCCCGCTACATCGGTGAGGCCTGGATCTTCTCCAAGGGGTGGGCGCGGACGTTCGACGGCGTCGAGATGACGCAGTACACGCCGATCACCCAGCCGAAGATCGTGCGCTACCCGGAGACCCCGGACTACTTCGACTCGGAGATCCGGCCGCCCGAGCAGATGCGCTACCGCGAGCTCAAGGACTACATCGCCGAGCTGCGGGAGAGCGGCCAGCCCGTGCCCGAGTTGGAGGTGGAGCTGCAGAACAAGATCGCCTTCCCGGTGATCTCGTTCATCATGTGCCTGGTCGCCCTCCCCTTCGCCTTCCGCCTCGGCAAGCAGGGGGCTCTCTACGGCATCGGCATGTCGATCGTCCTGGGGATGGTGTTCATGGCCGTTTTCATCGCCTTCACCAAGCTCGGCGAGATCGGCGCGCTGCCGCCGACGGTGGCGGTCTGGAGCCCCGGCGCGGTGTTCGGGATCCTCTCCGCCTACCTCTTCCTGGGGGTCAAGACCTGAAGGGTCAGAAGCGGCTGAGGTCGCGGCCGAAGAGCCGGGCCTTGATCCAGTCGAAGAGGACCTTCACCTTGTTGGCCGGGCTGACCAGCTTGGTCAGGTAGACGGAGCGCCAGAACAGCCAGGCGGCGCGCCCGCTCCACTTG
>DATAHG010000338.1:0-3889 GCA_036263295.1 Thermoanaerobaculia bacterium
GGCGCCGGCCCGCGGCTGAACAGGGTGATCTCGAAGCCCTGGCGGGCGAGCGCGCCGCAGAGCTCGACCACGAACGCCTCGGCGCCGCGGCCGACCACTCCGACCCCCGGCATGACGAAGGCCACCTTCAAGCGCGGGCCTCCTTGCCGAAGAAGCTCCGGAAGGGCCCCTGGAACCGCAGCACCAGCAGGCCCCCGACCAGGGCCGCCGCGGCGATCGAGGCGGCGAAGCGCCCCCACGACTCCTGTGGGAAGAGCCACCCCACCGCGAGGAAGGCCGGCAGGGGGAGGAGGTAGACGAAGGCGAGGTCGCGGGCGAGGACCCACATCTCCCGGCCGCAGATCCGGTAGACCCGCCAGGCGAGGAGGAAGTTGCCGAGCAGGAGGTACTGCGCCCAGGCCATGCCCGGAGTGCCCATGCGGCTCGTGAGGAAGATCCCGAAGCCGAGCAGGCAGAGGAAGTTGAGGACTACCGAGGCGAGCCAGGCGCGGTCGTCGTGGCGCACCTTGAGCACCTCGCCGCCGAGACGGGTGAAGGGGTCGGTGAGCGGCACGAAGCAGAGGATCCGCAGCAGCGGCACGGCCGGCGCCCATTGCGGCCCGAGGAAGATCTTGAGCAGCACGGTCTCGGCGTTGAAAAACAGGAAATAGGCGGCGAGCGCCTCCAGGGCGAGGATGGAGACCGTCCCCAGCCGGTAGGCGCCGACGAAGCGGGGGTGGTCGTCCCGATACTCGACCAGGGCGGGGTAGAGCACCCGCATCAAGGCCGGGAGGACGAGGATCTGCAGCCGCATCGCCCAGAGCTGCGCCTTGGCGAAGTGGGCCACCATGACGCTGTCGGCAAAGGCCGGGATGACGTAGCGGCCGATGTAGGGGGTGGCGAGGGCCGCCAGCCAGATGAAGAACAGGGCCATGCTGCGCCGCAGCAGATCGGGCAGCAGGTCGAGCCGCCGCTCCAGGGGGATGAGGCCGCGGGCGCGCCGCCAGAGCAGCGCCGCGAACAGGGCGGCGCTCCCGAGCTCGGCGAGCACGAAACTCCACACTCCCCAGTCGAGCAGGGCGAGGGCCACGGCGGCCACCGTGAAGGCGACGCCGCGCAGGATCTCCGGGCCGACCAGGCGGGAGACCTGAAGCTGGCGCTCGAAGAAGATACGCGGCACCACGGCGAGGCCGTCGAGGAACACCCAGAGCGAGAAGACCCGCATCACCGCCGGCAGGCCGGGGTCGAGCCCGGCGAACAGCGGCGCGGCGAGGCTCAGGCCCACCGTGAGCACGCCCCCCGCCCCCAGCACCCAGGCGAGGACGGTGCCGTAAGGCCTGCGGTCGTCGCGCACGAGCTGGTAGCCGAGGCCGAGGTCGCGCACCGCCCCGGCGATCGTGACGATCGGCAGGGCGAGGTCGAAGAGGGCGTGCTCGCGCGGGATCAGCAGGCGAGCGAGGACCAGCTCGGCGACGATGCGCAGGAGCATCCGCCCGAGCTGGCTGCCGTAGGCGGCGACCGCCGAGGAGAGGAAGCGGTGCTCGGTCGAGCCGGTCGAGGCCTTCACTGTCTATCCCCCGAAGGCCAGTTGGCAAGCACGGCGCGGTACCAGGCCCGCTTGAAGGCGACGACGCCCGGGAAGGCGCGCCAGCAGCCGGCGAGCGGCCCGCGGTGGCGCAGGAACAGCCCCAGGGTGGAGGTCACCGCCTTGAGCGGGGCGGTGCGCCGCAGCCGCTCCGGGCTCCGCCAGGTCGGGCCCGCGGCGAAGGTCCCCGGGTGCAGCTCGCGGAACCGGTGGAAGTGGTCCCCGTACCAGGCGGCATGGCCTTCGAGGGCGGCGCGCGAGGTGCGCACCGCGGCGTGCTCGACCACCGCCTCGGGCACGAACGCGGTGGCGAGCCCGGCGGCGCGGGCGCGCAACACCCAGTCGTGGTCCTCGCTGGTCGGGAGGGTTTCGTCGAACGTCCCGACGCGCTCCCAGGCGGCGCGGGTGCAGGCCAGATTGAGGCTGCCGAGCGGCCGGCGGGTGTCGGCCTCGGCCGGCCGGTCGGCCAGCAGCTCGTGGAACGAGGCGATGTTGTCCGCCAGGGCCCAGACGTTGCCCTGGCGCGGGAAGGTCACGGCGCCCCCCGCCACCGGCGAGGCCCGGAGGGCCGCCGCGAGGCGGTCGAGCCAGCCGGGGAGGGGGCGGCAGTCGGCGTCGGTGAAGAAGAGAAGGTCGCCGCGCGCCTCGGCGACGCCGCGGTTGCGGGCCGCCGCCGGGCTCAGGCGCTCGGCGGTTTCGAGGAAGCGGACCGGACCGGAGGAATCGCGCGGGATGGCGCCGGGCGCGTCGCGCCCGACGACCAGGATCTCGAAGCCGGCGCCGGGCTGGCTCGGGGCCTGCCCGGCCAGCGCCTCCAGCGTCCTCCCGACGAGAGGGCAGTCCAGGTTGGGGACGACGACGCTGAGGCGCAACGGGCCGGGGGTCCCTCGGCGGAGCAGGTCAGATGTTCGGGTTGGTGCGCCGGCGCCGGATGGCGCGGCCCCAGTGCTGGGCGGGAAGCCGCTTGATCTTGACGATCCGCTCCTCGGCCACGCGGTCGCCCGCGCGCGAGGTGGGGATCGACTCGGCCTCCGAGATCTCGAACACCCGCATCATGTTGAGGAAGATACCGCGAGTCATGCGCATCGCACGCTCCCGGTTATAGGTGGTGAGCTCGTTGTAGACGTTGATCAGACCGCCGGCGTTGATCACGTAGTCCGGGCAGTAGAGGATGCCGGCCTCGTGCAGGGCGCGGCCGTCCCGCTCCTCCTCCTCGAGCTGGTTGTTGGCGGCTCCGGCCACCACCTGGCAGCGCAGCTTCGGGATCGACCGCGCGTTGAGGGTGGCGCCGAGGGCGCAGGGGGCGACGACGTCCACCTCCAGCTCCAGGATCTGGTCGGGCGGGACGATCTCGACGCCGAGCGCGCGGGCGCGCTCGATCGCGTCGGGATCGACGTCGGCGCCGAAGACCTTGGCCTTCTCGTCCTTGAGGAGATAGCTCGCGAGGTGGTGGCCGACGCTGCCGAGGCCCTGGATCGCCACGGTGCGGCCGGCGAGCGCGGCGTCGCCGAAACGCCGGTTGGCCGCCGCCTTCATGCCCTGGAGGGTGCCGTAGGCGGTCACCGGCGACGGATCGCCGCCGCCGCCTTCGGCGGGGGAGACGCCGGTCACCCAGCGGGTCTCCTGCAGGATGACCTCCATGTCCTCCATGTCGGTGCCGACATCCTCGGCGGTGATGTAGAGGCCGCCGAGCGAATCGACGAACCGGCCGAAGGCGCGGAACAGCGCCTCGCTCTTGTCCTTCTTGGAATCGCCGATGATCACCGCCTTGCCGCCGCCGAGGTTGAGGCCGGCCGCCGCCGCCTTGTAGGTCATGCCGCGCGAGAGGCGCAGGACGTCGACCATCGCCTCCTCGGTGCTGTTGTAGGGCCACATCCGCACCCCGCCGAGACCGGGGCCCAGAACGGTCGAATGAACGGCGATGATGGCCTGGAGGCCCACGTCCGGGTTGGAGCAGAAGACCACCCGCTCGTGCCCCATGTCCACCATCTGCTGGAAGAAATCCATCCTCAATCCCTTTCTTCGGGAAGAACCCTCGGGCGAGGGTCCGCGATGTTATTGGAAGTCCGGCGAGGCCCGGATCAGACGCCGCGTAGTTTAACCGATGGTGGGGCGGCGCAGAAGGGAGGAGAGGCGAGGCCAGATCGTAGAGACGTCCCACGTCATAACGAAACCCTCTCCATTACGACGCCCGCGGGACGTCTCTTCGGAGGACACGCCCGCCCCCTTCCAGGGTCCCCTGTACCGGAAAAACCTCCCGCCCGTTTTCCCGGTCGACGGGATCTCGCCCCGGCAGGGTTTCGCTCCGAAGAGACGTCCCGCGGT
>DATAHG010000339.1:0-4897 GCA_036263295.1 Thermoanaerobaculia bacterium
CCGATCAGGTTGGTCTCCCGGGCGGGAGCGCGGTCCGGATCGCTCTGGGGCTTCTTGACGGGTTCGGCCATGGGGTCGCGTTTTCCTCTTCTACTTCGACTCGGTGGGAGGGACGATCCGCAGGGGTGTCCGGGGGGCGGTCCGTCCGGCGCCTTCGCCGGGCAGCTCCGCTCCATAAAAGACTTCCGCCGGGGGCGTCCATTCCTCGCCGCGCATCCGGGCGGCGGCCCACTCCACGGCTTCCAGGATCTTGTGGTAGCCGGTGCAGCGGCAGAGATTGCCGGACAGCGCCTCGCCGATCTCGCCGCGCGCCGGCCGGGGGTTCTCGGCCAGCAGGGCCTTGGCGGCCATCAGGATCCCGGGCGTGCAGTAGCCGCACTGGGCGGCGCCGAGGTCGGCGAAGGCGGCCTGCAGGGGGTGGAGATCATTGCCCTGCTGCAGCCCCTCGACCGTCTCGATCGAGCGCCCGCCCATCTGGGCGGCGAGCAGCAGGCAGGAGAGCACCGGCCGCCCGTCCACCAGGACGGTGCAGGTGCCGCACTCGCCGAGCTCGCAGCCGTGCTTGGTGCCGGTCAGGGCGCACTCTTCGCGCAGCACCTCCAGCAGCGTGTGGTGGGTGGGGAAGACGACGGGGCGGTCTTCGCCGTTGATCCGCAGTCTCAGGGTGGTCAGCTCGTCGGACATCTCGGACATGGGCCCTCCAGGTGCCCTCCAGGATCGGAGCTTCGAAAGATGGTTCAAATCGCCGGAGCTGTCAAGAAAGCGGCGCTGGGATATGTTTCCCCTGTTCCGGCCGCAGGCCGGTTTTTTTCCGAGCGAGAGCCATGGCGACGACCGAAATCAGCGCGGACGAGCTGCACGAAGCCTGGCGACTGCTGTCTCCAGCCGAGCGGGTGGAGAGCTTCAACTTCCTGGCGCGCGGCGACGCCGAGGAGTTCTTCCTGGAGCTGCGCGCCGCCGACCAGCTCGCCGTCATCGAGAGCATGCCGCGCTCGGTCAAGCGCACCTGGATCCGCCTGCTGGCGCCGGACGACGCCGCCGACCTGATCCAGGAGGCCGACCCGGAGCTGCGGGCCGAGCTGCTCGACCTCCTGGACGCGCCGACCCGCCGCGACGTCACCACCCTCCTGGCCTACGAGGAGGACGAGGCCGGCGGCCTGATGAGCCCGCGCTACGCCCGGGTGCGCCCCGACATGACGGTGGACGAGGCGATCGGCTACCTGCGCATGCAGGCCCAGAACGTCGAGACGCTCAACTACGCCTATGTGCTCGACGCCCGCCAGCACCTGCTGGGGGTGACGTCGCTACGCGAGCTGTTCTCGGCTTCCGGCAGCAAGAAGGTCTCCGAGATGATGACCACCGACCTGGTGACGATCTCGGAGGACACCGACCAGGAGGAGATCAGCCAGCTCCTCGCGCGCTACAACCTCGCCGCCCTCCCCGTGCTCGACTCGGAGGGGCGGATGAAGGGCATCGTGACCTTCGACGACATCGTCGACGTCGCCGAGGAGGTCGCGACCGAGGACATGCAGAAGATGGGCGGCTCCGAGGCCCTCGACGCGCCCTACCTGCAGGTCGGGCTCGGCCAGATGATCAAGAAGAGGGCCGGCTGGCTCTCGATCCTTTTCGTCGGCGAGCTGCTGACCGCCTCGGCCATGGGCTACTACGAGCACGAGATCGCGCGGGCGGTGGTGCTGACGGTGTTCCTCCCGCTGATCATCAGCAGCGGCGGCAACTCGGGCTCGCAGGCCACGACCCTGATCATCCGCGCCCTGGCCCTGGGCGAGGTGAAGCTGTCGGACTGGTGGCGGGTGGTGCGCCGGGAGTTCGTCTCGGGGATCTGCCTGGGGGGCATCCTGGGCGCGCTCGGGCTGCTGCGGATCCTGATCTGGCAGTCGATGTTCCACTCCTATGGGGACCATGGGGCGCTGATCGCGATCACGGTTGCCTTGAGCGTGGTCGGGGTGGTGCTCTGGGGGACCCTCGCGGGGTCGAGCCTGCCGTTCCTTCTGCGCATGCTGCGGCTCGACCCGGCGAGCGCCTCGGCCCCGTTCGTCGCCACCCTGGTGGACGTCACCGGTCTGATCATCTACTTCACGGTCGCGAGCCTGGTGCTCACCGGCACGGTGCTCTGAGAGGTCGGCCATGCCGTCCCGGCGGTCTTTCCTGTCCAGTCTGTCCTGCGGCCTTCTCCTCCTGGCTCTGGCGGGATGCGGAGGCTCCTCTTCGAACGACGAACGAGGAGGCGGTGCGGGAGGCCCCGGGAGAGGCCGGGAGGTCATGCCCGGGGTCGGCGAGCCGCGCATCGAGCTGCTCCGCGGGCAGGAGCCCCGGGAGCGCATCCTGGTCGGCGATGGCGGCCTCGCCCTGGGCCCGGTCGGCGGGCCGCTGACGCGCCTCCTGTTCACCAGCCCGGAGCGGGTGGGCGACCTGCGGTCTCTCCTCCAGGCCTACAAGCCGTTCCAGGCCCACACCCCGGACGGGGAGCTGGTCTTCCGCGGACGCGGGGCGGCGGTGGCCGGACCGGTGGAGCGCCGCATGATCCTCGAATGGGTGCGGCAGGTCGCGGCCGAGTCCTCCGGAGGGCGGAGCAGCGCCGCCTACGGACTGGCGCTCGCCTGGCACCGGGGGGCGGGGCCGGGCAACTGCGACGACCTTTCGGTGTACCTGACGGGCGAGGTCCGGGCCAGCTCGTGCTCGTCCAAAGCGCCGATGTCCGGGCGCCTCGCGCCGGGTCCTCTCGGGCAACTGTACGGCTGGTTCGACCGGCTGAAGCCGCTCCAGGCGAGCGGCAGCGTCACCGAGGGGCGGTCCGAATCCTCCACACGGATCATCTTCGCCGGCCATGGCCCGGCGGTCGCCTCGCCGGCCGACGTCCAGGCGTTGCAGGCTTTCGCCCTGGAGCTGCAGCGCGAGCTGGCGGTGCGGCGGGGCGGTTTGGCCGCGGCCGCGCCGGTTCCGGAGAAAGACAAGCCGCCGGCCGAGGTCTCGACTCTGCCGGCGGGGCCCAACCTGCTGCTGCCCCCGCGCCCGCCCGGCCGGGCCCTGCGGGAGGTCATCATCCCCGAGGAGAGGATGCCGCCCCCGCCGCCCGTCCCCAGGGAGCCGTCGGGGGAGTCCTCACCCCCCTGATCCCGCTGACCCCGCTGAGTCACCGTGCCCCTTGGCGGCCTCCACCATCCGCGCGACCTCCTGCCGGCGCTCCGCCTTTTCGACCTCCGCGTCCTCGGACGACTGGAACCACCCCTTGTTGCGGAAGAACAGGATCAGCCCGATCGCCACCGAGGCCATCAGCGAGAGCACCACCGGGTAGCCGAAGCGCCACTCCAGCTCCGGCATGTTGTAGGGGCTGCGCTGGGGGTCGAAGTTCATGCCGTAGACGCCGGCGATGAAATTGAGCGGGATGAAGATCGTGGAGATCACCGTGAGCACCTTCATGATCTCGTTCATCCGGTTGCTGGTGCTCGACAGGTAGACGTCCAGCATGCCCGCCGCGAGGTCGCGGTAGGTCTCGATCATGTCGATGACCTGGACGGTGTGGTCGTAGGCGTCGCGCAGGAAGACCTGGGTCTCCGGGTGGATGAGCTGGGAGTCGTCGCGCTGCAGGGCGTTGATCACCTCGCGCTCCGGCCAGGCCGTGCGCCGCAGGACCAGCAGCTCGCGCTTGATCCGATAGACGGTGCGCAGGTAGGACGGGGAGGGGCGCAGGACCAGATCGCTCTCGAGCTCCTCGATGCGCTCGCCGTAGGTCTCGAGGACCGGGAAGAACTCGTCGATCAACGCGTCGATCAGGGCGTAGGCCAGGTAGTCCGGCCCGGCCTTGCGGATCAGCCCCTTGCCCTGGCGGATCCGCTGGCGCACCGCCTCGAAGGAGTCGCCCGGGATCTCCTGGAGGGTGATCACATAGTTGCCGGAGAGGAAGAAGCTGATCTGCTCCATCTCCAGCTCCTCGCGCAGGCGCAGCGACTTGAGCACCATGAAGTGGTAGGGGCCGTAGCTCTCCAACTTCGGGCGCTGGCCGCAGTTGAGGACGTCCTCCAGGGTGAGCGGATGGAAGCCGAAGGCCTGCCCCAGCGAGCGCAGCAGCTCCACATCGTGCAGCCCTTCGATGTTGATCCAGGTGACCGAGGGGGTGTCGCGGAACTCCAGGATGTCCTCGAAGCTCTGGACTTTCCGCTCGACCAGGTGGTCCGGGCCGTAGTCGATGATGGTGACCTGGGTCGGGCTGGTGCTCGGCCAGTCCGGAGGCCGCAGGGTTCCGGGGGCGGTGCCGGGGGACGGGAAACGGGCCCCGGTCAGGCGGTGCTTGCGACGGCCCTTGGTCTTCAAATCTCTTCCTCCCAACGGAAGATCCTACTCCCCGACGTGGATCACGACGTGGCGGGCTCCGGGTTGGCGGCGGTGCTCCCAGAGGTAGATCCCCTGCCAGGTGCCGAGGGCGAGGTCGCCGTCCAGCACCGGGATCGAGAGCGATGTGGCGGTGAGCGCCGCCCGGATGTGGGAGGGCATGTCGTCCGGCCCCTCCGCGGTGTGGGTGTAGAGCGGGTCGTTCTCCGGCACCAGACGGGCGAGCCAGCGCTCCAGGTCACGCTTCGCCGACGGGTCGGCGTTCTCCTGGATGGTCAGGCTGGCCGAGGTGTGCTGGAGGAAGACGGTGCAGAGCCCTTCGCGGATCCCGCTCTCGCGCACGACCTCGGCGACCTGGCGGGTGAAGTCGTGGAGGCCCGGTCCGGCCGGGCGGAGGGAGAGGCGTCGTACCATGGCACGAGTCTATCCCCTCCGCCCTCTGCCGCACAGGGATGCATAACAGCGGGGCCACTCACGAAGCTTAATTGGGCACTTACTGTGGTGCCGAGCTCTTGGTGCTCGCCGGGGCGGCTGAGGTGCCATGTAAGAA
>DATAHG010000340.1:0-9329 GCA_036263295.1 Thermoanaerobaculia bacterium
GGTCGCCCAGGCAGCAGACGCGGATCTCGAAGCTCTTGCGCAGCAGGGGCTGAAAGATGCCCGGGCAGAGCTGGATCATCTCGTCGTCGTCCGGCAGGTCCGCCTCGGAGAGCGCGGTCGTATAGGCGCCGAAGACGCGGGGCTTGCCGCCCTCGTCGGCCATCCAGGAGGCCGGCCGCATCAGCTTGTAGGCCACGGTGCCGCTGTGCTTGCGCAGGAAGGCCCGGATTTGCTCGGGATCGTTGCTGAACAGCGTTTCGGGGATCAGCAGGCCGGAAGCCGCCGCCGCGCGGAGCTGAAAAGGCTTGTGGAGAGCGGTGCCGTCGCTCGCCAGGGAGTTGACCCAGAAGGTGCGCGGATCACGCTGGAGGAAGGCGAACAGCCCGGTCAGCATGGCCTCACCCTGCCGCTCGGCGACCTCGCGGTCGCCCGGGTGCATGTCGTCCGGCAAAACGACGCCGGCCGGCCGCCGCCGCCAGACCGTGTCGAATCCCCCACTCTGGTCGGCCCGCAGCAGGTCCGGCCCGCGCGTCAGGATCTGGTTGGCGCGGTCCTCCGGGTCCACTCCGAGCGACAGGGAGAGGAGCGTCGGGAAGTCCGGCGTGTAAAGGACCTCGCAGTCGTGCCCCTTCTTCCGCAGGGCGTACGCCACGGCGGCCGAGTGCGGGTCGGTCGCGTCCGAGGCGATGAGTATGCGTTTGCGTTCCATCCAGACTCCAGAGCACCGGGCCGGCCGCCGACCTCGGCAGCCGCCCTTACTCAGGTGCTCAAGAGTCTATGGATCGGGACGGTCACCCTTCCGCAGGGGTCTGGGTATCGATCACCAGAAGACCGGAGAGATCGCGGCCGGCGACCAGCCCGTCCGGCCCCATGGTGACCACCGAGACCGGATCATCCGTCGGCAGGGCGAAGGGTGCGGGACAGAGTTTGCCGTACTCCGTCTGTACCGAAATATTGCGCTGCGCGTCGATCCAGCAACGGCCGGCCCCCTGCACGTTGGCACCCCGTCCGGGAGGCCAGGGATAGACCAGCGTCGAGGCCTCCTCCGCGTAGGGCATCCAGTCGTAGAGAAAACAGGGCGTGTTGCCGTTGATCCGTTGCGGCTTGTAGACCAGGATCCCCTCCGGCCAGCGGATGAAGTGCTGCTCGGTCTTGATCTTGATCCCGTCGAGCGCCTGTTGGAGTGGATCGAGCGGGCCCGGATTGTTCTCCACGTACAGTTTCAGCGCATCCGCGAGATCCGAGCTCAATCCCAGATCGCCCTCGGTCTTGAGCTTCTGGGCGATCTGCACCGGCCAGTCCGGCTGCGGGAAATACTTGTAATCCCATCCCACGGACAGGGCGAAGAGGAGACAGAGGTCCGAGGTGCCGTGCTGGTTTGAGCGCTCGCCGACCGGCGAGACATACGGCCCGGTATAGTTCAGCCGGTTTTTATTTTTGTTGAACCATTGGACCTTGTCGGGAAACGGCACCGCGCTGAGAGCGCACAAGGTGCAGACCACCTGGGCGTAGCCGCTGGTCAGCTCGAGCAGATCCTCGGCCTTGGCCGGGTTGCGCGTCGCCCAGAGGCGGACCGCCAGCACCGAGCCCCAGCGGAACGGCTCATAGCTGGGGCCGAACGGCTCGTTGCCGGCGAAGAAACCCATCTGCTCCTGGCCCGGCTGCGGCGCCTGCTTTCCGAGCTGCTGCAGAAAATAACCGCGCCACCACTCCACCGCCGGCGCCCCCTGATCCCACAGTTGGACCGCATGGAGCATCTGCTGGTGATTGAAGCTCCCCATGCCGGAGAGAGCCGCGTACCCGTCTTTCACCTGTTTTTTGTACAGGCTCATGAATTCCGGATCCGGCTTGCCCGGATTGATTCCGATCAGAGACAACAGCAATTGGGGCGCATATTGCTCTATGTTCGTATCCTTGCCCATGGCGTTCACCTCATCGGATGTAGAGTGACACCATTATAGTGCCGGCGTGGTGTGCCCCGTCTCACCGGCCCTTTACACGGCCTTCCGCCGCCGCCAGAAACCCGACTCTGGAAAGCGCTGCTCGATGCCATAGAAGTAGCGGCAGCTCGCCAGATACTGCTCGAATCGCGCCACCACCGAGTCGTGGTAGTCGTCGAAAGCGGAACGCTTCCCGTCGAGTGCCGCAGCGATGGCCTCGGCGGCGCGCAGCCCGTCGTCGAGCGCCTTGTAGATCCCCTGCGCGCTGAGCGGGTCGTACGACGAGGCGGCGTCGCCCACGGCGATCCAGGAGCCGCGCGCGGCGCGGTCGAGCACGAAAGACGGCGCGGGGTGGACGCGCAGGCTCTCCGGCAGGAACGGACAGCCAGCCAGCGCGGCGGCGACGTGCCGCGTCTCGGCGAGCAGCGCGCGCCACCGCTCCGGACGCGCCGCGCCGAGCCGGCGGACGGTCTCGACGTCGCTCGCAAAGGCCACGACCGCCTCGCCGTCCGGCAGCCGCGCGGCGTACCACCATCCCGCCTCGACCGCTTCGAGCAGCGTGAGACGCGGGAACGCCGTGGCCTCGCCGAGATCGAAATATCCGCAGACACAGACCAGGCGGTCGACGAACCGCCGCCGCGCGCCCGCGTCGCGCGCCACCACCGCTTTCATCCCAGTGGCGTCCACCGTATAGCGCGCCGCGATCGACCCATCGAAACGGTCGCGCCGCACCTCGACGCCAGCCGCGATCACCTCGTCCAGCAGCATCGTTTCGAAGCGGCGGCGGTCGAGGTGCCAGCCGGTGCCGTGCGGGTTCAGAAGAAAATCGTTATAACCGAGTTCATCGCTCCCCCACGACGAGCAACTGCCGAGGCACGGCTCGTGCGCGGCGGCGAGAAAGGACTGCAGCACGCCGAGACGCGCGAGCAGCAGCCGCGCGTCGGGAGGGAGGCTCTCGCCGATGCGGCGCCCCGCCGGGCGCGCCGCATCGACGAGGACGATCCGGGTGACGCCGTGTCGCGCGAGGGCGAGAGCGGCCGCGCAGCCGGCCGGCCCACCCCCCGCGATCACGACGTCATGCGCCGTTTTGCTCACAGCGCCTCATAGGGCGGGATCGGTCCGACCTGGTTGTTCGGCCAGGGCGGCGGATTCGGCGGATCCATCCGGCTCTCGACCTCGAGGAAAAGATCGGCCGGGAACGGGCCGCCGGCGCCGGGGTCGATCGCCGTCCCCTGGATCACCGTGCCGACGCGGAACCAGTTCCGGACGAAATCGATGTAGTGCTGGTAGCGGCCCTGCACGGCGGGATTCGTCGACTCGGTGCCGAACCCACGCACCGAGAACCGTTGCGGCCCCAGCACCGGGCCGCCCTCGCGGTCCAGCCGTACCTCGTCCGCCACGTATACCGCCACCGGACGCTGCGCCGGCCACGACCAATAGAGGGTCGGAGCGTTGATCTGACCGGGAGGCGAGGTGTTCGGCGACGTGGGGTGCATGGCGCAGGAGTTGTAGTCCGTGTGCCACGGAAGCGCCATGAACTTCGAGGTATCGCCGGGCTCCGCCCCCTCGCCCGACCCTTCGCGCAGCGGGATCCAGCCGCTCGACAGGAAAGGCTGGCTCGCCTGCGCGCTCTCGTAGTCGAGCGTCCTCGGCCGGATGCGGAACGGGCCGGAGCCCGAGGCCCGCCAATCGGTAATGTAAAGCTCCGGCTGCCGGACGATGAAAGTCATGTCGATGCCCGGACTGAAACGGCCGCCGAGGCAGCAGGTCAGGACGGCGCGGTCGAGATACTCACCCGGCCCGAGATTCACGGCACCCGGACGGAAGCCTTCCCTGCCGCGGTCCCATTGCTTGAGAAAGAAATACTGGGTCAGGGTGACCGACATGAACGCCCGGCCCTGATCGCCGAGCGAGAGCGGCATCAGCGGCGGTCCGACGTTGTCCTCGCTCCGGTTGTTCGGATTGCGGATGAAGCCCAGGCCGGAGAGGATCGTGTCGGCGGGGTCGTCGTGCGCGCCGATCCGGCCGACCGCGTCGTGCGCCTGGACGGCCATCTTCGGCAGGTTCGTGTTCCAGCGCTGCAAGGCCGCGGCGCGAAAGATCGGCAGAAGCTGGTCCTCGAAAAAGGGCTTGTAAGGTTTTTTCGGCGGCTTCGGGTCGGCGAGGAAACGCCCGTCGAACACCTGCGGCGCGAGCCCCAGCTTGCGCACCCAACTGTCGTAGATGTCGTCCCACAGGGAGATGACGTTGAGCGTCTGCGGCGCGTAGCTGGGATCGGTCATGACCACCCAGGCGCCGTGGACGTCCTGCACGGAGCCGTCGTCAAAGATCAGGACCGCCGACACCGGACCGTCGCCGGTATCGTCGAACCAGCCGTCGTTGTCGACCGCTTGGAGCAACGGCGTAGAGCCGGTGAAGGCGCACGCCCGGCCGTAGGCCGCGATCGCGTGCAGGCGCCCCTTGCCGTCCGTCCGCAGCTCGCCCAAGGTGTCGATCCGCCCTTGCGGCGTGTAAAGCTCGGGAAAGCTGTCGTCGGGATAGGACTTCGGATAGCTCGGCAGCTCCTTGCGTTGGGAGCCGTTCCAGTACGAAGCGAGGGTCCGGCGGTCGAAGCGGACCACCTCGCGCGCCCGGCCGCTGATCGTGCGCGGGCCCGGATCGATCACCAGTTGCCGCAGCCGGCGGGCATTGTCCGGATCGTTCCCTAGAGCCAGGTTGCGCAGCGGCGGCGTCATCCCATCGTCGTAGCCGTCGATAATCTGCTCGTCGGGTGCCAGGTTCGGATTTTCGAGCACATATCCATTGGCCTTCTTGTTGGCGAGGTGAACCGTCCAGACGATGTCGGTCACCGTCCGGTCCCCGACCTTGCTGCCGATGACGATCTCGGTCCCTTCGCCCCCGCCTTCCGGCGACTCGGCATCCCCGCCGTAAGGATAGGTCTCGGGCCCCGCCGGCCGCGGATACTGATAGATCCGGAACCGCGCCGCCTGCCGTTTGAGGGCACCGTTGCGGTCGCGGATGTCGCGGCTGGTGATCGTCTGGCCGTCCGCGGGACGGATGGGCAGACCGCCGACGGTCTCGCCGCTGCCCGCGACCGGCAGGCCGGCCGGCGTCTCCGGGCTGATCAGGTACTCCTCGCTATTTCCGACACGGCCGATGTTGATGGCCGGATGAACGCGATACACGAAGTCATTCATGGCGCGATCTCCTTGGTCTCGCCTCAGAAAGTGGGGACGGCGCCGAGTTGCCAGCAGCGGCGGATGTTGCCGCCCAGCGTGGCCATCTCGGCTCCGAAGCTCTGCGGCAGCTCGCCGCTGGCGAACAGTTGCTCGAGGGCCTGGCGGAACTTCCGAAAGTTGTGCCGCAGCCGCTCCTGCGCTTCTCTCTGCTCGACGGCTCTCGGGTCATCCGGCGGATAGTGGATCAGCGGGTACGTCTCCCAGGGATGGTCGCGCGGGGCATCGTCCCGGGCCGGCCGAGCGTTGCGGAGGAGCTTGAACTTCGTGTAATGGGAATCATCCGGCTGCGGATCGTCGGCCGTGTTCTGGAAGACCGTCGGGATCGCCTGTTCGCCCTGCACCTGGCCTTCTCCCTGATCGGTGATCACCGCCAGGAGGCCCATGGCCTGGGCGAGCCCCGCGAAGCCGCCTTCCGTGATGCACATCGCCTGGGTCGTGGGCTGCCCGGGGATGGGGCTCGACGCCTCGGAGAACCCGCTGTAGAAGCGCTCGAAAACGTTCACCTGATGGACGTCGCCCTTCAGGCTGTCCGGATCCCGGGCGACCACCGCGTTGGCGCCGATCGCCAGAGCGGTATAGAACTCGCCGATCGACCCATATTCCTCGATATTCGCCTTGGGGCTGGGCTCCCCGCCCGTATCCCACTCGGGATATTCGATCAGACAGAAGGCGTTGAGCCGCTCCAGGTCGAGGGGACCGATCTCGGCGCTGTACGGCGAAAAGAACGTCGTCGGGTTGGGCGTATCGAGATCAAAATTCAAGTGCGGGATGCTCGTCCCCCGATAGACCGGCTCGTTGATCTTGGGAGCGAGGCCGAACGCGTTGGCGATGTTCGCCGCCAGTTGCACGTGCAGCATCTCCTGATAGACCACCGACTGGATGAGCCGGTAGGGCATGCCGCTCGGGTCCTTCAGCGAATACATGGCCGACATATAAAAGGGGATGGTCCAGAGCTCGAGGTCGACAGCAGCCTGGAGATGCTTCTGGAGCAGGGCTTGATTCCATTCAACCGACATGCGTTCCTCCTTGCTCCGGCGTCAGTTCTTGACGAGAGTGGCCACCGAGATGTGCGGCCAATTGATGCCGATGAAATTCAGGATGACGGTCTGGGTGTACTGAAGCTGAAGGAAAGGCTCCGCGTCCGGCGGCTCGACGGTCTCGATCCAGAATGTGGCCTTCATCGCTACGGCGTTCGCGTTGACCGTGACGAACGGGATATTCAGGATCCCCCCGCCGAACGGGCCGGGGAGGTCGCCGTTTTGGCGTTGGGGCGTGGTCGAAACCTCCAGCACGACGGTGTTGGTGATGTTCTGCCCCTCGATCACGGAGGTCAAAGCGGCATTGGGATTGGTGATGTCGAATCCGGGCGGGAGGGCCCCGGTTACGGTCTGGGGCGGCTGAAACTGTGGAGGGAAATAGCCACCGCCGACCGGCGTTCCCTGGGTCGGGTCAAAACCATCGGGATTGAACGGCGCGGGACTGACCGGCGAGATCACAGGGCTCGGTACCGTTATGCTCGTGCCCTGCGCGACCACGGAATCGCCGTGCGGAATGGTGGCCAGTCTCACGATGGTATGCGGCTGGGCGGGGTCCTGGGTCGGGGGCACGTTGAGCCACATCCCACGCTCGGCGTGCAGCAACCCGCTGGTGACCGCGTCACTGATCAGTTGACTGTAGGGCATGGCGAAGAGAGTGAGGTCGCCCTGCTCCGAGCCACGGTTGATGATCTGGGCATTGATCGGATCGAATGTCAGGACCTCTTTCGTGGCGTTCACCTGGAGCACGAACGGGAGACCGACATCTTGGCCGGGGCGCGAGATCAAATTGAATCCTGATCCCACCCAGGTACCCGCCAGGTCCACAAGTGGACCGAACCGCGGCGCCTGAACGGGCAAAGGAGCTCCAGTACGCAAATTGGACGGTTGGACAGGCATAACACTCCTTAGCAGTCGATGACTGC
This sequence comes from Thermoanaerobaculia bacterium, assembly GCA_036263295.1. GTDB lineage: Bacteria > Acidobacteriota > Thermoanaerobaculia > Multivoradales > UBA5704 > DATAHG01. The sequence continues at coordinate 7,140 of DATAHG010000340.1, forward strand.
ACTTGCCGCAGAGCCGATTCCCGACAACCGGGACCTCCGCCCTCTCCTCGACGACATGCGCAAATGTGCGCCTCCGCCATGGGCGCTGCGATGGTTATGCGCAACTCCGACTGCACGAGTCAGGCCACGCCGGGCTCTGCTCGACCGAGATCGATCCGGGTTGGAAAACCGTATCCTTTCGTTCACTGTCGAAAGTGAACGAAAGGATACGGGCCGAGATGTGCGGGTCTGTTCCCGAGGCTGAGGAAGGGGCGAAAAAGCAGACTGAGGAGCTGCCGGCGCTCCCCGGTCTGCCCGATGCGCAGTCCTAGCGGTAAACCGTTACGAAGTCGCTGAGAGTGTTGCCGGAGGGCCAGGCGTCATAGCAACTCCCCATGTAGCGGTAAGAGCGGTTCGTGACGGTCCGGTGGATCGTGCCGCACTGGCCGGTCCCGTTCCAGGGCCGGCACTGGTAGGCGTAGCCGTCATAGGGCAGGTAATACGACTCGGTGCCGGTGCAGCCGGCGCCGGTGAAATGGCTGATGTAGGTGCCCTGGGCCGGGACGCAACTCGCTTCCCCGCAGCCGCCGGACGACGACGGATACTCCGAGGCCGCCGGCAGGTTCCAGTTCATCGGCGAGGTGGCGGGGTTGAAGTGCTTTTTATACGCCGTCGAGCCTCCGAAGGAACCGGCGTCCCATACCTGATTCAATCCGCACAGGTCCGGAGCCTGCAGGGTCGTATCGAATGCGGCGTGATTGGCAGGGCTGCCGATGTTCTGGAGCTTGCCGTCCTTGTAGCTCCTCAAATCGTAGGCATTGCTCGGGCATTCATCGGCGCTCCAGGCGCCGGAATCGCATTCGCTGTCCGAATGGTAGGTGCCGTGCTTGCGCTCAGACGCATAGAGCACGTTGTTCGTGGTGAGCGGTGAGCTCGAGTAGCAGTGGACCTCGCCATTGTTGCCGCAGGACGGCGGAAACCACTGACAGCCCGCGAACTGGCACGGCTCCGCCTCCCAGAACTGGCCGCAGCTCGTGCCGGGGTCGGAAGAGATGCCCGCGCAGAGCCCCTGGAACCAGCGGCACTGGCTCCGCGCCATGCAGGAGGACTCGCCGAGAGAGTTGCACTGCGGCGGGCAGTAGCCGTAGGACACCATGCGGCTGGAATCCGTGGTGGTCCCCCAGTGGGCTGCCGTGAAGTCGCGGATCAACTGCCAGGATCCGCTGTCCGTCGATGCCGTGGACCACGGGGCCGTGCGCTGCAAGAGTACGGCGTAGAACTCACTGTCTCCGGAGTGGCCATGGTCGATGAACCAGTGGACCACGGGGTTGTTGTCGCCGAAGTCGTAGCTGTAGGCCAGGCCGTAGCGGATCTCCAGGCATTCCTTGTCCTGATCGCAGATACCGCCGCTCAGCGGTTGTACCGTGTAGGGAGTCGCGAGGCCGCGGAACAGATAGGCGACGGAGAGGTCGTAGTCATAGCCCTGCAGCTTGACCGTAGGGAAGAACCGGTGAGCCAGGTCATATTCCAGCGCATCCGGAACCTGATCGCCGTCGGCGTCCGTCCCGGCGGCGGCTCGGTCGCAGGAGGTACAGGTGTCGGTCTGGCAGGCCGGGGCGTTGCAGCCTTCGGTACACCACTGGTACTGGTCTTCACACTCATAACAGAACGAAGAGAAGCCCTCGCAACTGTTGTTGGTCAGATAGCACGTCTGGTAGTTGGAAAAGCAGGTGTCCTCGCAGGCCGCCGCCTCGGCCCCCGGGCTCGAAGCGACCGCCAGGGTGACGGCCAGGAACAGGATCCCAACTGCGCTGGAATGTCTCATGAGTGCCCCTTTCTCGGATGTCGTAGCGTTGGAAGCAAAGCTCGAATAGCACCAACGCTATGAGTGCCCGATCAGGGCTGAACCGGGTCTGGGGCGGGGAGAACCTGGCCCTCGTGTTACGAGACGAAGCAGCTCCGGGCGCCCTGGAGCCCCTGCCGGCTCGCCTGGAGCCCGCGGACCACGGCGTTCAGGCGTTGCCGCGGGGTGCCGTGGTGCTGGCGCCCCCACCCGTAGTCGCCGAGGCGATAGGCCAGCAGGCCGATCTCGTCGATGTCCCCCGGTTCGAAGGAGACGTTGGGCATGGCGCCCAGATAGACCCCGGCCAGGCAGTCCGCCTGGAGCTCGGCCATCGGGGTGTAGCGCGGCATGAACCCGAAAGCCGCCTG
>DATAHG010000341.1:0-4032 GCA_036263295.1 Thermoanaerobaculia bacterium
GAGGACGTCCAGCGGAGCCGCGAGGCGGGATTCCTCCGCCATCTGACCAAACCGGTGACGCCGCGCGTCCTGGAAGCGGCGGTGCGCGAAGCCCTGAACCGGAAAATCTGATACAGGTGCGGTAGACTCCGCTTACGATTCGACCTTGCGGAGCCGCTGAAGCCGTATGGAAGCACGGGGGAGAAGCCGCACGACCTGGATCTTCGCCACCGCCCTGGTGGTCCTGGCTGCCCTGGGGATCCTCTCCTCCCACGATCTCGGCCGCTACAGCGGCATCCTGGCCCTGGTGATGGTGGCGATCGCCGCCGCCGTCGCCGGCCGCAGCAGTCAGGGCATGGCGCGCGCCCACGGCATGCTCGACATGGCCCTGTCGGCGTCCGGGGCGGGCGTCTGGACCTGGGATGTGCTGGCCGACCGGATCTCGGGCTCCGAGCAGGCGGCCCATCTCCTGGGCCTGTCCGCGCTGATGCCTTCCAGTACCTTTTCCGACCTCCACCGGCTGGTGCTGGCGGAGGACCGTCCGATCCTGGAGCGCCAGATCCAGCAGGCCCGGGAGAGCCGCCGCGAGATGCGCTATGAGGTCCGGGTCACCTGGCCGGACGGCTCGGTCCACTGGATCGCCGGCAGCGGGCGCTTTTTCTACGATTCGAGCGGCCGGCCGGTGCGGATGGCCGGGATCCTCATGGATGTCTCCGACCGCAAACGGGTGGAGGAGGAGCTGCGCCGGGCGCGGGAAGCTTCCGACGCCGCCGAGCGGCGGGCCGCGTTCCTGGCCGACATCGGCACGGCGCTCTCCAGCTCGCTCGACTTCGAGACCACCCTCTGGACGCTGGCCCGGGCCAGCGTGCCGCGCGTGGCGGACTACAGCATGCTCTACCTGCGGGAGGGGGACGGGGCTCTCCATCTGGCCGCTCTGGCGCATCGCGATCCGGCGCAGGAGCCGCTGCTGCGGCGTCTCGGCGAGATTCACCGTCCCGCGATGGACAACCCCAGCAGCCTGGTGGCCCGGGCCCTTCAGAACCAGCCGATGCTCCTCCCCGAGGTCGATTTCTCGACCGCGCGCTCCATCACGGACAGCCCCGAGATGCTGGAGATCTTCCAGCGGCTGAAACCGAAATCGACTCTCGTGCTGCCGCTCGCGGCGCGCGGCCAGAATCTCGGAGTGCTGACCTTGATCACCTCCGAATCGGGCCGCCGTTACAACGACGACGACCTGATGATGGGGCTGGAGCTGGCGCGCCGCGCCGCCCTGGCGGTGGACAACGCTCGGCTCTACGGCGAGGCCCGCGAGGCCAACGCCTCCAAGGACCATTTCCTGGCGGTCCTCAGCCACGAGCTGCGGACGCCGCTCACCCCGGTGCTGGCGACGGTGTCGAACCTGGAGACCCAGAGGCGGATTCCGGCGGACCTGGGGAACGAGATGGCGATGATCCGCCGCAACGTCGAGTTGGAGGCGCGGCTCATCGACGATCTGCTCGACCTGACGCGGATCGCCCGCGGCAAGCTGGAGCTGACCCGCGAGATCACCGACGCCCGCGCCGTGCTGGAGCACGCGATCCAGATCTGCTGGACGCAAGGAGGGGCCGAGGGGCGCCTCGCCCTGAAGCTCGACCTCCGGGCCGCGGACCACCGGGTCTGGGCGGATGCCTCCCGCCTCACCCAGGTGTTCTGGAACCTCCTCAACAACGCGGTCAAATTCACGCCGGCCGGGGGGACGGTGACGGTGCGCTCCTGGAACGAAGGGGAGGAGGGAGGGGAACGCCGGCTGGCCCTGGAGGTGGCCGACACCGGCATCGGCATCGATCCCGAGATGCTGCCGCTCATCTTCAATGCCTTCGAGCAGGGGAACCGTAGCGTCACGCGGCAGTTTGGCGGCATGGGGCTAGGGCTCGCCGTGAGCAAGGCGATCGTCGAGTTGCACGGCGGCGGCCTCGCGGTCGAGAGCCCGGGGCCAGGGAAGGGGGCGACTTTCACCCTGCGGCTACCGATGGCCGACCTGCCGGCCCACAGCGCGGCTCCGCGGGCCGAAGCGCCCGAGGCTCCGAAGCCGGAGAGGCCGGCCGGTTCCCTCCATGTGCTTCTGATTGAAGACCACGCGGACACCGCCGAGGCCATGTCCGAGCTGCTGCGCATCCTGGGCTACCGCGTGAGCGTGGCCGGCACCGTGGCCCAGGCGCTCACCCTCGCCGCCTCCGCCTCCAACGGGCTTCCCGGCGACGGCCAGATCGACCTCGTGGTGAGCGATCTGGGGCTTCCGGACGGCACCGGCTTCGACCTCATGCGCGAGCTGGCGGACCGCTACCGGCTGCGGGGCATCGCCCTCTCCGGCTATGGGATGGAAGAAGACATCCGGCGCAGCCGCGAGTCCGGCTTCGCGAAGCATCTGACCAAGCCGGTCAATCCGCAGGCTCTGCAGTCCGCCTTGCGCCAGCTCGCGGAAAACTGAAGCGGGCAATCCCGGCGACCCCCGCGAGTACCGCTCCGGCAAGCGCCAGGGGCGCCCGGTGGAGATTGAGCCAGGACTGCAGGTTGAAGCTCTTCGCCCGCTCGTCGAAAGCGCCATGGGCGCCGGCATCCCCCGGCAGCGGCCGCCAGAGATTGTGCGGCCGGTCCGGATCCGCGGCGCCGTCGTGCTGCTGGGAGTCGTATCCCGTGCGCGCCAGGTAGCGGTCGGCGAGCCATGGGGCGAGCCGGTTCCCGGTGATCGCGATCACCGTCGGCAGGCCGACCCAGACCTCGCGCCGGCGGTGATGAGCGGCCCAGACGATGGCCTGCGCCGCCACCTCGGGCTGGAAGATGGGGGGCACCGGCTGCGGCTTGCGGGGGAGGCGGCTCTTGACCCAGCCGAACTGCGGGGTGTTGAGAGCCGGCATCTGCACCATGGTGAGGTGGACCCGGCTGCCGTCGTGGAGCAGCTCGCAGCGCAGGGAGTCGCAGAAGCCCTGGATCGCATGCTTGGCGCCACAGTAGGCCGACTGCAGGGGGATGCCTCGGTAGGCCAGGGCGGAGCCGACCTGCACGATCGTCCCGCGGTCGCGCGGGAGCATCCGTTTGAGAGCGGCGAGCGTGCCGTAGACGTAGCCGAGATAGGTGACCTCGGTGACCCGCCGGTACTCCTCGGCGGTGGTCTCCCGGACCGGCGAGAAGACCGACGCCATGGCGTTGTTGACCCAGACGTCGATGGGGCCGAGCTCCCGCTCGACCTGCTCGGCGGCGGCCTCGACCGCGTCGGCGTCGGCGACATCGAGAGGCAGGGCGAGCGCCCGGCCGCCCAGGGCCTCCACCTCGCGCTTCGCGGCCTCCAGACCGTCCCGGCCGCGGGCGATCAGGGCGATATGGGCGCCGCGTTCGGCGAAGGCGCGCGCGGTGGCGCGCCCCACTCCGGCCGAGGCGCCGGTGACGACGACGACCTCAGGCATTCGGCTAACCGGGCGAACGGCGGGGGTCGGCGCCGTAGGTGGACTCGTACTCCATGTTGCCGTCCTTCTTGTGCACCTTGACCTGTCCCAGCGGAGCCTCCTGGGCCAGGCGCTTGGCTTCCTCGACAGCCTCATCCTTGGTGTCGTGCTCGCGGCGGAAATCGGAGTTCTCCTGCCGCACCAGCCACTTCTCGCCGGATGAGTTGGGTACCACGTGGTAGACGACTCTCTCGGTTTCTGTCTTGGCCATCGGATGTTCTCCTCCTGCCGCATATCAGGAGCAAAACCCGGGCCAGGGGCGAACTGAAATGAAAAAGCCCTCCCGGCCGGGAGGGCTTTTCAGGAGCGCTGGGGGCTCTTTACCTGCGAGCGCTCAGCGCTCTACCCAATAATTGGGGGCCTCCTTGGTGATCACCACGTCGTGGGCGTGGCTCTCCTTGAGACCGGCGGGGGAGATCCGGATGAATTGGGCCTTGGTGCGCAGCTCCTCGATGCTGGCGCAGCCGGCGAGCCCCATCCCGGAGCGCAGGCCGCCCGTGAGCTGCGGCAGCATCTGGTGGACCGATCCCTTGTAGGGGACCATCCCCTCGATCCCTTCCGGGACCATCTTGCT
>DATAHG010000342.1:0-1743 GCA_036263295.1 Thermoanaerobaculia bacterium
CGAGCTTCTGCCGCTCGTGCAGACCGTGCTAGCCGCCCACCCCAAGGAAGTCGAGCGCTACCGCAGCGGCCAGACGGGTATCCTCGGTTTCCTCATCGCCCAGGTCATGAAGCAGGCCGCCGCCGCGGGCGGTGGGAAGCCGAACCCGAAGATGGTGAGCTTGATCTTGACGGGAGAGCTGGGGCGAGCGTAGCGGTCCCCGGCATTCCCGGTTCTTGGCAGTGGCTCAAATCGCCGAATGCACCGGCGGGGCCAAAAAGAGCCACCTTTCATGGAGCGGCCGGATCGATCGCCCGCACCACGGCGTCAGCCACGGCAGGGCGCGCCTGGCGGATCAGGTTGTTCTCGCGCGTGGGATGCACCCGGTTGGTGAGCAGGATGACGAAAAGGTTTCTTTCCGGATCGATCCAGATCGAGGTGCCGGTGAAGCCCGTGTGACCGAAGGAGCGGGATGAAAAGAACGTCCCGGCGGACGAGCCCTCGGCGGAGCGGGTGTCCCAGCCGAGCGCGCGGTCGGAGCCGGGAATCCCGGCTCGCCGGGTGAAGAGCTCCACGGTCTCGCGGGAGACGATGCGGCGGCCGTCCAGAACGCCGCCGTCCAGGAGCATCTGCGCGAAGCGGGACAGGTCGCCGGCCGTGCCGAAGAGGCCCGCGTGCGGGGCGGCACCGCCCATGGCGAAGGCGTTCTCGTCGTGGACTTCGCCGCGGATCATCCGGCCGCGCCAGGGGTCGAATTCGGTCGGCGCGATCCGTGCCGCGAGACTGGCCGGCGGCCGGAACAGGGTGTCGCGCATCCCCAGGGGCTCAAAGACCCTCTCGCGCACGAAATCCTCCAAGGGACGGCCCGCGGCCCGCTCCAGGATCTCGCCCAGGAGGATCACCCCGAGATCGCTGTAGACCGATTGGCTGCCCGGCGGATAGACGAGGTCCATGGCCGCGATCCGTTCGACATAGGCGGCGCGGCCCCGGATGTCTTGATAGAGCGGCGCCGTCGCGGGGAGGCCGGAGGAATGGGTGAGCAGGTAGCGCACGGTCACCGCGTCCTTCCACGGGCCGCGGAAGTCGGGGAGGATCTCCCCCACCTTTTGGTCGAGATCGAGCCGTCCTTCGTCCACCAGGATCATTGCCATGGTGGTCGTGGCCACCACCTTGGTGAGGCTCGCGAGGTCATAGATCGTGTCGGCGGCCACCGGCGGCGCATCCGAGTCGTAGGAGAGCCGGCCGAAGGGGTGCAGGTACGCCAGGGTGCCGCGGTACCCCACCGCGAGAACCCCGCCCGGGAAGGCGCGCCGCGCCACGAATTCATCGAGGACATGGTCCACCTCCCGGAAGGCCGGAGCCGGCTGGACGACCGAACCAGGGAGTTGAGCTGCGGGAGAGGGGGGACGGCAGCCGGCGGCGAGGGCCGCCAGGGCAAGGCCGAGGAGGAGGGAGGCCCACCGGCGCTTCACGGGTGTCATCCGATCATGGTAAATCGGCGGACGCTCCGGAAGCGCCGGATCGGAGGCTTACGCGTCCTCGCGGTAGTCCGGCAGGGTCGCCATCATGGTGCTGACACTGCCACCCGGCAGCGAGGCGCTGAAGTCAGCGCCCTGGGCGAGGCCGAGATCCTCGGGCTTCAGCTCCTTGGCGACGACACGGCAGAGAAGACGACGTTCTTTCTTCATGTTTCTCTCCTTTCGGATGCGGCACCATGCCGCTCTAGACCACGTCCGGCGCTCCGAGATGTCCCCGGATCCGCAC
>DATAHG010000343.1:0-2989 GCA_036263295.1 Thermoanaerobaculia bacterium
CCGAGCGCTGCCGCGCCCGGGCCCTGGAAGGGCAGGACCGCTTCGAGGAGGCGGCACGGACGTGGGAGCGGCTGGGCGAGCTGGACAGGGCCGTCGAGCTGTACGTCCGCAGCGAGCGCTGGCTCGACGTGGCCCGGCTCGAAGGGAGCGCCGCCCTGCGGGAGAGCGGACGCTCGGTCCGCAAGATCCGCGAGCTGGTGGAGAGCGGCGCCTGGGAGGAGGCCGGCCCGCTCGCCGAGGTCCGGCTGGAAATGCTGCGCCCGCGCCTGCCGGACATCCCCTGGTTCGTGGCCTCCGAGGAAGCCCGGCAGGCCTGGCAGGAATTCTGCTTGTTGAATGATCTCGAAAACCGCTGCCGTGCCCTGCGGGCCGAAGCCGAGGGAGCCTGGAGCCTCGCCGCCCGTTGCTGGCAGAAGTCGGGCGATCACGACCGTGCCGCCGCGGCCTGGGGCCGGCGGTTCGAAGCGATCCGCGACCCCCTCCGCCGCGCCCGCGCCTGGGTGGCGGCGGGCGAGCCCGAGAAGGCGGTGCAGGTCCTCACCGAAGCCGGAGCGCCGGCCGGAGAACAAGGAGCGACCCTGGTGGAAGCCTGGAAGGCCGAGCACGTGAAGGACTGGAGCCGCGCCGCCGTCCTCTGGCGCTCGCTGGGGCGTCCTCGGGAGGAGGCGCGCTGTCTCCACCGTGCCGCCGGCAAGCTGGAGGGGCGCGTCGAGCCCTGGCGGCTCCTGGACGGTCACTCCCGGCCCGGCTCGCCCGGCTCTGAGGAGGACGCGTGAAGCCCGACGAGGCGAAGCACCCGCGGCACCGCCACCCCGGTCCCGACTGCTTCCGGGTTTTCCTGCAGGGGCGGTCCGAGGGGGACGACGCGCGCCAGATCGTCCGCCATCTGCTCGCCGGCTGCCCGGAGTGCGGCCGCCGGCTGACCGCGGCGCGCGACACCGCCATTGCGGGGAAGGCGCTCAGCTATGACGCCGTCTTCGACCGCCTGGAACGGCGCGTGACCGGCACCCTGGAGCGTCGCCTGATCGAGGAGAAATCGGCGCCGGAGCTCTACGAGGAGCTGTTCCGGCACGAGGCGATCGAGGGTCTGATTCAGGTTCACAGCACCCGGCGCTACGCCAGCATCGCCCTCTGCGAGCTGCTGCTCCAGAAGAGCCGGGAGATCGGCTCCTCGGCCCCGGGCGAGGCGCAGGTGGCGGCGCGGCTCGCGGTGGCCGTGGCCGAGCAGCTCGACCTCGACCTCTACGGCTCCCCCGTGGTCCAGGACCTGCGGGCCCTCACCTGGGCCTACGTCGGCGACGTCAAACGGGTGATGGCCGATCTGCGCTCGGCCCGGAGCTGCCTCGACCTCGCCGAGCGCCTGATCGAGGAGGGCACCGGGGATCCCCTGCTGCAGGCCGAGCTGCTCTCGCTGGAGGCCTCGTTCCTCTGCCAGAGCGGCGACTTCGAGCAGGCGGTCCGGCTGCTCAATCGCGCCTCCTCGATCTACCGGCGCACCGGCGACCGCCACCTCGCCGGCCGCACCATGATCAAGAAGGGAACGGTGCTCGGCAACGCCGGGGAGGCCGAGACCGCGGCCCGGCTGATCCGCCGCGGCATCGACCTCATCGACCTGCCGCGCGAGCCGCGGCTGATGGTCTACGCGGTCCACAACCTGATCTGGTTCCTCCACGACACCGGAGACCGCGCGCAGTCCCGCGCCTGCCTCGACGGCGCTCGGAGCCTCTACCGCCAGGGACGCGACCGCCGCCAGCTTGGCCGCCTGCGTTGGCTGGAGGGCAAGCTGGCCAGCGCCGATCCTGAATTCGGGGCGGAGAAGGCCGAGGGGGCTCTGGCCGAGGCGCAGGAGACCCTGATCAAGGAGGGGCTGAGCTATGAGGCGGCCCTGGCGGCGGTGGACCTCGCCTGCGTCTACGCCGGCGCGGGGCGCGGCGCCGAGATGCGGCGGCAGGCCGCCCAGATCCTCCCCCTGTTCCAGGCCGGCGACATGTACCGCGAGACGGTCACCGCTCTGATGACTTTCCAGAAGTGCCAGGGCGACGTGAATCCGGCCGCCCTGCTGCGCGAGCTGGGCGGGTACATCCACCGCGTCCGCGACGAGAAGAACCCGAAATGGCTCGTCTCGACCCTCCTCAAGGCGGGGCCGCGTCCCGCGCTCGCGCCCTGACGGCCCCCACCGCCCCTCCCGATCTCCTATACTGGTCCTTTCCCGCTGTTCTCTTTTTCGGAGGGGTCATGGACTACCCGATCCAGCTCACGTTCAAGCTCGTCGCCCTGGCACCGCAGGTCTACGTCCGCGATTCTCAGGAGCGCGAGATTTTCTACGTCCGCCAGAAGCTCCTGAAGCTCAAGGAAAAGATTCACGTCTTCTCCGACAGCAGCCAGTCGCGCGAGCTCTACCAGATCAACGCCGACCGCGTCCTCGACTTCAACGCCAAGTACACCTTCACCGACCCGCAGGGGCAGGTGGTGGGCTCGATCCATCGCCGCGGGGTCAAGTCCCTCTGGCGGGCGAGCTATGAGATCGCCGGCGCCAACGGGCCCGGCCTCTACCTGCTCGAAGAGGAGAACCCCTGGGTCAAGGTGCTCGACTCTCTGCTCGGCGAGATCCCGTTCCTCGGCATCTTCACGGGCATGCTCCTGCATCCGAAATACCGGATCCAGGAGATCGCCACCCAGCGCACCGTGATGCGGATCACCAAGCGCCGGTCCTTCTTCGAAAGCCGCTTCCAGATCGAGCTGGAGCCCGGTGTCCAGGTGGACCCGGTCAACGAGACCGCCACGGTCCTGGGGATCCTCCTCATGACCCTCCTGGAGCGCTCGCGCGGGTGAAGAGGGCGGTCCTCTCCGACGCCGAGTTGCTGGCCCGGCTGGTGGGGTTCGACTCCACCAGCCGCAACAGCAACCTGCCGATCGCGGACTTCCTCTGCGACTACCTGGACCGCCCGGGGATTCGGGTATCCCGCCACCTCTCGCCGGACGGCGCCAA
>DATAHG010000344.1:0-2304 GCA_036263295.1 Thermoanaerobaculia bacterium
GTGACGAAGTGGGGCGACCGGATGAGCGCGCGGGCTTATCTGCCGCAAAGTCTCGCGACTTTGTCGGAAAGAAGCCGACTCGATGAGCGCGCGGGCTTGTTTTTTCCGAAGTCCCGAGACTTTCTCGCAAAGTCTCGGGACTTCGCCGCGGATAAGCTCGCGCGGTCCCAGATAAGCCGGAGCGGTTATAAACAAGCCGGAGCGGTCGCAGATAAGGCCGAGCGGTCATCGAACAAGCTCGCGCGCTCTCCGTCCCTGCGGACGCGACGCCGAGCCCCGGGGACGACTCAGAGGAGAAGGCCGTCCCGTCTTGGGCCGGCCGGCTCACTTAAAGGTATATCCGTGGGCCGACCTGAGCCCCTGAAAGGAGATCGCGTGAAGAAGAACACCCTGAAGCTGCGTCTGAACCGTGAGACCCTGCTCCATCTCGTTTCCCCCGAAGGCCTGAAGGGGGTCCAGGGCGGCATCTCGATCGCGGACTGCACCGAGTCGGGCGGTAAGAAGCTGCCGTTCACGATCGTCGACTGAGCCTCCAACGCACCGCCAGAGCGCGATTCATTACGCCCTGGCGGTGCGATCGCGAATGGGGCCGCTTCTCCCTCTACGCCCCCCGTACTTCCCGCGCAGCCCGGTTGCCGGATTCGAGCGCCCCTTCCAGGGTGCGGCCGAGGGCGGAGGTGTGCTCTCCCGCGAAGTGGATCCTTCCTTCGGCGCGGCCGAGCTCGGGCATCCAGGTGGTGAGCTGGCCGGGCTTCCACCAGGGGTAGCCGCCGCCGGCCCAGGGGTCGGCGGTCCAGCTCACCGAGGTGCCGCCTTCGAAGTGGCGGCGGAAGCCGGGGTGGATCTTCTCCAGGTTGTCCACCGCGAAGCCGAGGCGCTCGGCCGGGCTCATGGCATCCACCTTCAACGCCTGCTCCCCCTTGATGTGGCATTCGAGGATGCCACGCCGCTGGTCTTCCGCGCGGATGAACGGATGCTCGCTGATGAACTGGATCGGCAGGTCGGTGCAGGCTCCACCGAAGTGCCCCTCTTCGGCCCAGAAGCGGCGGTCGGCCTGAAGGTAGATGCGGGTCACCGGCGCGTACTGGAGCTTGTCCACGATCTCGCGCTTTTTCGGCGAGAGGCCGGGAGCGATCTCGATTTTCCGCAGGACCGGCACGGGGACCGTGCAGATCACCCGGTCGGCCTCGATCGTGCGGTCCTCGCCGGCCTGGCGGTAGACCGCCCGCACCTTGTCCTTGTCCTGGCTGATCTTTTTGACCGGCGCGCCGTAGTGGATGCGGTCGCGGAGCGCTGCCGCGAAGGCGTACGGCAGGCGGTCGCTGCCGCCATCGAAAAAGCGAGCGGTTCCCTGGCCGGCGAAGAACAGGGCGATGTCCGAGATCATGCGGTGGAGGGCCGAGCCTTCGTTCCAGCCGTAGCCGAAGCCGAAGTTGGACGAGAGCAGGGAGATGGCTTCATCGGAGACGCCCTGGCTCTTGAGATACTCCGCGAAGGTCATCTTGTCGAATCGCTCGAATTTCGCGATCTGGAACGCCGGATCGGTGGGATCCCCGATCTCTTGCGCGATCGGCCGGAAGAGCTTGGGGAAAAGGCCGAACACGCCGAGCTTCTTTTCTTCCTCGCTGAGCTGGTAGGGCCACGCCATCGCCCCCTGGCCGTCCGGCTCGACGCGCTGGCCGCGCACATGGCAGACCTGGGAGAGCGGGCGCGACGGCGGCGAGACCGAGGTGTACGGCAGGTTGAAGGTCTTGGCGTAGCGCAAAAGGTTGCGATAGCCGTCACCGAAATTGATCGCTCCGGCCTCGGCATAGAGCCCATCGGAGAAGACGCCGCGCATGGTCCAGACCCGGCCGCCGGGGCGGAGCTGGGCTTCGAGCACGGTGACGTCGTCGCCCAGGTTCGCAAGCTCGTAGGCGGCGGCGAGGCCGGCGAGACCGGCGCCCACAACGATCACTTTTTGCGGCGGGCGGCTGCCCTGCGGCACCGGGGAGGAACGGGACGCGCTGGCCGCGGGAGGCGTGACCGGAGGCTGGGCCTGGGCGTTCGCCAGGGCGGGCAGGGCGGTCAGGGCTGGCAACGACAGCGCGGTGTTGCGCAGGAAGTCGCGGCGGGTGATCGGGCTCATTTCGAGTTGCCTCCCAGCGCGGTGAAGTAGGCGTCCGGCCGGTGGTCCCGGCCGTCGGTCCAGACGGTCAGGACGCGGTCTTTCACGGGGAAGACCCCCATGTAGTCGCCGAGGTTCGAGAAAAGCTGCCCCGCGGTGTCATAGAACGCCGTACACCAGTTGGTCGTCTTCGAGGT
>DATAHG010000345.1:0-3797 GCA_036263295.1 Thermoanaerobaculia bacterium
CCCCTCAACCGGCCGCTGCACGCCTGGCCCGAGGCGGCCTGGTTCGCCAGCTCGGACGCCGTCGAGGAGTTCCCGGTCGGCGCGCTGCCGGCCGAGCTCGCGAGCTACGACACCCTGGTCCCCCACGTCCTCGCCCGGACCTACGATCAGATCGACCTCTCGGGCATCCCGGGGCTCATGACCTACGGCGTCTATCCGCGCTATTGGGGCAAGTGGGGGTCGGACGAGATGGATTGTGGGGCCGACGATCCCACGCCCGGCACCACCTGGGACAACTCGTTCTGGTGCGGCTCCTGGACGGATTATCACAATACGTTGGTCAACGTGCCGGTCTGGGCCATGCGCAGTGGCGAGGTCGAATGGCTGGACGAATTCGCCTTCCCCGGCGCTCTGCGCACGCTGCACACCCAGATCATGCAGTGCGGACCGACCGAAAAATGGTTCTATTGCGGCCAGTCCCCCTCCGGCTACGGGGCGTACCGCAGCGACTTCAACAGCTCCCACGCCTACTTTGACAACCTTTTCCTCTATTACTGGCTGACCGGCGATTCGACCGTCACCCGCACTCTGCTGCGCGGCGGCGACAGCATGCGGCGCTGGATGTGCCCGCAGCGCGGCCCCAGCCCGGTCCTCGAGCCGCACGGGCCGGACGGCGCGGCCTGCGCCGACGACGCGCCGCTCAACGGCTCGGCCATCATGGCCGGACGCGTCGCCTCGCAGTGGATCTCGGTCTTCCGCTTCCTCGGACTGGCGAGCGACGACGCGAGCTTCCTGGAGGATTTCCGTTCGAGCCTCGGGCGCGCCTACACCCTGCAGTACGCCGAGCTCGTCCGCAACGGCGTCCGCTACGGCTTCCTCAACGATCACGCCGTGCTTCCGACCGGCATCAACACGGCCCGCCCGGTCCTCCAGATGAACCTCTACGATGCCACCAACCTCGCCCGCTTCCTGCGCGACACGGACGACCAGGCGATCGGCATCCCCGCTCTCAAGCCGAGCCAGCTCCTGACCTCCCTGGCCCGCACCATGAAGGACCTCGAGCCCACTGTCATGGGCGACGGCACCATCCAGGGCCGCTGGCCGCACGGCATCTTCTACACCTACACCGGCGGCCGCATCGGCGGCACCCTCCTCACCACGACCCCCGAGGACCGGGAGCTGTACGGCCCGGAGAAGACCACCTCGGTGGCGCTGCTGGTGCGCGCCGGCCAGATGGGCGGCGACGCCTCTTTGATCGACCGCGGTCGGGAGATGACGCTCTTCACCCTCAAGGCGGCGATCGGCGAGGACGCCCCGCTCGGCAAGCTCAACGGCCAGTATCTCCAGCGCCTCCATTCGGCGGTGGCCCGCCTGGCCGGCATCCCGGCCGCCCCGCTGGTCACGCCGCCGGCCGCCCCGGCGAGCCTGTCGGCCCAGACCCTCTCCCAGACCGAAATCGCCCTGACCTGGACGGACAGCTCCAGCGACGAGGACCTGTTCAAAGTGGAGCGGTCCACCGCCGGGGGGGCCTACCAGGAGATCCTGACCCTCGCGGCCGGCGTCACCACCGCCCGCGTCTCCGGGCTCACGGCGGGCACCTCCTACAGCTTCCGGATACGGGCCGCCAACACCGCCGGCGACTCCCCCTATTCGCCGGCCGCGAGCGCCAAGACCCTGGAGATCCTCACGGTGCCGGCCGCTCCCACCGCGCTGATCGCGGCCAAGGTCTCCCCCACCGAGGCCCTGCTCACCTGGATCGACAATTCCAACAATGAGGCAGAATTCGTGGTGGAGCGCCTCCTCAACGGCGTCTACCAGCCCGTCCTGACCCTGCCCGCCAACAGCATTTCGGCCCGGGTGACCGGGCTCAAGACCGGGGTTTCCTACACCTTCCGGGTCGGCGCCAGGAATACCGCCGGGGTGGCTTACAGCCGCTCCGCCAATGTGAATCTGTTCTGATCTGCCGTCATTCAGGGACCGAGCGGCCGGCACCGGCCGGCCGCTCTCTTTTCTGACCTGCTCACAAAATGAGCGCCCTTTCCCGATCTGAAGCACACGAACTGAGCAGCGCTCCCTTTTCTGCAACTCTTCCCATATCTTCCCTGTGAAGCACTTCACAGCCGGGATAATCTTGCAAAGATTGCCCGATATTTTTGATTGACACGGGATTTTCTGCCTGTTACGTTGCCCCCCACACCGAACTCAGAAGGTGGTGTTCGAAGCGCACCACGGTCGAGCTGTGCTGTCGGCTCCTGGGGAGAGGTGTGTTTGATGTGCCCCCCGGTGCCGAGCCGGCGGATTCCAATCAACCTGGGAGTGGGTCCTGAGTGTGGGTCTGAGGGGATGTAACCGATGTGCCGTACCCGTCGTGCCGTACCGCTGTTGCTGTCGCTGTTTCTCGCCGTTGTCCTCACCGGTTTTTCTGACGCTGACGCCGCCACCCCCGCCGCTGCCTACTCGTACCCGGTGCCCTCCCGCCTGGTGATGACCGTGCGGGAGACCGCCGGTATCGCCCGGACGCAGGAGGTGGTGCGCTCCGGCGTGCCGCTGCCCCGCAGCCTGAACGTGGTCGATACCTCCCGGCTCGCCGTCATCGACCCGAACGGTGCCCCGGTGCCGGCCGAGTTCCGGGTGCTGGCGCGCTGGAACGCGGGCCGCTCCGGCGCCACGCCGATCCAGTGGCTGATGGTCGCCTTCCCGGCCTCGGTCGGGGCGCGCGCCAGCGCGAGCTACACCCTGGTCACCAACGGCTCGGTCGCCAACCCCGCGCCGAGCCGCCCGCTCACCCTGATCCAGAGCGGCAACGCCTTTACGGTGGACACCGGCGCCGCCATCTTCCGCTTCGGCGCCGGTTCCGGGGCGCTGTTCGACGAGGTGGTGCTGGACAACGGCACCCGCCTGGTCGGCGGCAGCGCCATGACGATGCGGGCCAACGGCGCGAACGGCAGCCACTCGACCACCCGGCGGGCCTGGATCGAGCAGTCCGGCCCCCTCTCCGCCGTGGTCGTGGTGGAGGGCGCCTACGGCCTGGCCGCGGTCGGCACCGGCGGCTTCGCCACGACCCGGCGCTATGTCTTCACCTGGGGCTCCCCCACCGCCGTCGTCCGCCACGTGGTCAAGTGGGAGGGCACTCTCGACTCCGCCTGCCCGGGCTGCATCATCAAGAACGGCGTGGTCAACGGCGTCCTGGTGGAGCAGGTGCGCGACGCCCTGAACGTCGAGCTCGGCGGCACCCCGACCGTGACCGCCGTGGGCGCCTTCGACGCCCCCGCCGTGGAGGCCCCGGTCGCCCTCGGCAAGGCCGCCTGGGTGCGCCAGCTCCTGCGCCCCAGCCGCTCGGCTCCCATGCAGCTCTCCGTGCAAGCCGGCGCCACCGCCACCGGAGGCAAGGCTGACGGCGGCCTGCTCGCCGCGGCCGGGCCCCGCGGCGCCGTGGCCGTGGGCCTCGCCCAGATGCACCGCTATGAGCCGCAGGCCCTGCGCCTGCTGGAGGACGGCCGCCTCGCCGTGGACCTCGCCGACGGCACCGCCTGGCTCTCGCACCACCAGGGGATGTTCGCCACCCTGGCGGTGACCGCCCTCCCGCAGAAGCCCTCCCGCGCCGATCTCGACCGCCTGACCTGGGCCCCCCTCAACCGGCCGCTGCACGCCTGGCCCGAGGCGGCCTGGTTCGCCAGCTCGGACGCCGTCGAGGAGTTCCCGGTCGGAGCCCTGCCGGCCGACCTCGCGAGCTACGACACGCTGCTCCCGAAGGTGCTCTCCAAGACCTATCAGGAGATCGACCGGGCGGGGATCCCCGGCCTCATGACCTACGGTGT
>DATAHG010000346.1:0-10947 GCA_036263295.1 Thermoanaerobaculia bacterium
GGCGAGCCGGTGCTGCGGCTGGTGGACAGCCGTCCTTCCGATCCAGCCGGTCCTTCCAGCACGCCGTCTCACGCAACGACAGGGAACTAGAATCGCGCATGGCCAGACGCCTCTCCTGGATCTCCAACCTCCGCAAGCTGCTGCTCCTGGCGCTGCTCGTCTGCATCGTGGGAGTCGTGGGCCTGTTCCTGTTCGGGCGCGCCGGCCGGCAGCCGGTGCGCCCCGCGCCCGACGACGACGCCACCCAGGCCGACGAGGGGACCACCCTGATCGGCCAGGACTTCGACTACACCTTCACCGACCGCGAGCGCCCGATCTTCCGCATCCGTGGCGCCAGCGTCAGGGCCGACCGCAACGACACGGTGTTCCTCGACGAGGTCGGCCTCACTCTCTATGACGACCAGGGGCGCCCCTACCACGTCGAGAGCCGGCAGGCGAGCTTCAACCGCACCTCGAACGAGGGGAACCTGCAGGGCAAGGTCTTCCTCAAGGGGCCGGAAGGGCTGGAGCTGCGCACCGCCCAGCTCCAGCTCCGCGACAAGGGGCAGACGCTCTACGCCCCGCAGCCGGTCGAGATCCGCTACGCCGACAAGTACGTCTCGCGCGGTCAGCGGCTGCGCGTCTTCCTCCCCGAGGACATCTACGTGATGGCGGGGAAGGTCACGGTGGACAGCCTGCCTGGCGTCGAGACGCCGGTCGCCCTGCGCGCCCAGCGCCTGATCTACGAGCGCAAGCGCCGGCTGCTGCGAGTCGAGGGGCAGACCGAGCTGCGCCGCGGCCCCGACTTCCTCAAGGCGCTGCGGCTGACCGCCTTCCTGTCGCCGGACGAGAAGTCGCTGGTCTTCGTCCGCGGCCTGTGGGACGTGACCGGACAGACCGTGGCGAAGGACGACGGCAGCGGGGGAGGGGGAAAACCTGCTACAGTCCGCTTTGCTGGCAAGGATCTTGCTGTCCTGATGCGTCCAGAAGCAAACCAGGTCCGCCAGGTCAACCTGGAGGGTACGCCCCGGCAGCCCGCCCGGCTGGAATCGATCAGCGAAGGAGTGAGCCGCGCCTTGCAATCCTTGCGTCTGGAAGGAATCCTCGGGGAGCGCGGCGTGTTGAGCTCGGCCCAGGCTTTCGGCATGGTGGTCCTCCGGGAGACCGGCGGCGCGGCGGGAGCCGCGGGAGCAGGAAAAACGGCCCAGCGGCAGATCCGCGGGCAGAACGCGCAGGCCGGTTTCCGCCCCGACGGGCAGCTCGCGACCGTAACGATGACGGACAACGTGAGCTATCAGGACGGCCGGGTGAGCGCCGACGGCGAGCGTGCCACGCTCAACCTCGATTCCGGCCAGGGGGAGTTCCTCGGCTCGCCGGTCCAGATGCGCAGCGACCGCGGCCAGCTCACCGGGCCGCGTCTGGTCTATCAACAGAAGGAGCAGAGCGTTCAGGTGCTGGGAGGAGTCAGAGCGGTGCTGGAGCAGGCGGAAGATCAGAATCTCGCGGGCTCGCCCCTGGGCCAGGGGGAGGGACCGGTGCGGGTGGAGGCGAAGGAGGCGGTCTGGCACCAGACCCCGTCGTCCTTCGTGTTCCGCGGCGAGGTGCGGGCCTGGCGCGGCCAGAACCTGCTGATCGCGCCGGAGCTGCGCGGCGACAACGTGCAGAACCGGCTGACCGCGACCGGCGGCGTCAAGAGCCTGTGGATCCCCACCGCGGCGCAGGCGAAACGCGCGGCGGGCACGCCCAAGGCGGGGGCCGCGGCCGGCGGGGGCGGCGGCGACAAACGTTCGCCGGTCGAGGTGACCGCCAACGAGATGGTCTATGTCGAGCCGAAACGGGGGGAGGGGAACGGCAACCTGACCTACACCGGCTCGGTGCGCGTCGAGCAGGAGGGCAAGACCCTGTCCTGCCAGCAGCTCGAGGCCCAGCTCGGCAAGGACAACCAGGCCGAGACCCTGATCTGCACCGGCGACGCCAAGCTCAACGATCCGCAGGCCGGCCGCCGGGTCGAGGGGCAGCGCGCCGTCTACCACCTGGCCGACCGCCAGGTCGAGATGTTCGGCCAGCCCTGGGTCACCCTGCACGACAAGGACGGCAACCAGCTCCAGGGCCGGCGCCTGCTCTATTCGATCGACGATGGCAAGGTGCAGATGAAGGGCAACGAGCCGGCCCCCGGCGCGCCGGCCGCGGCCCCGGCGGCACCGGCTCCGGCGAAACCGGTGAAGAACGGGGCGGGGCCAGCGGAATGAAGGGCGACATGAAGACGTCGAAGAAGCTGTCCACCACCAGCCTTCGCAAGGTCTACCGCGGCCGCGCCGTGGTGCAGGACGTCTCGGTCGAGGTCGGGCCGGGCGAGATCGTCGGGCTCCTGGGGCCGAACGGCGCCGGCAAGACGACCACGTTCTACATGGTCGTCGGCCTGACGCCGCCCGACTCCGGGCATGTCTTCCTCGGCGAGGATGACATCACCGACCTCCCCATGTACCTGCGGGCGCAGCGCGGCATCAGCTACCTGCCGCAGGAGCCTTCGGTCTTCCGCCGCCTGTCGGTCGAAGACAACCTGCGGGCCATCTTCGAGACTCTCGACGACCTCTCGCACGCCGAGCAGGAGCGCCGCATCGACCAGCTCATCGCCGACTTCGGCCTGACCAAGGTCCGCAAGAACCGCGGCGACTCGCTGTCGGGCGGCGAGCGGCGGCGGGTCGAGATCGCCCGTGCCCTGGTCATCAACCCGTGGTATATCCTTCTCGACGAACCGTTCGCCGGGATCGATCCGATCGCGGTGCTCGACATCCAGGGGATCGTGAGGCACCTCAAATCGATGGGGATCGGAATCCTCATCACCGACCATAACGTGCGGGAAACATTGAAAATAACCGACCGGGCCTATATCATCAACAACGGTGAAATCCTGCGGACGGGCACCCCTCTGGAGCTCTCCGCCGACCCTCAGGTCCGGAAGATCTACCTCGGCGAAGAATTCACCCTGTAAGGCTGTCCTGAATGGCGTTAGAGCAGAAACTATCCCTCAAGCTGGCGCAGAAGCTGGTGATGACGCCGTCACTCCAGCAGGCGATCAAGCTTCTCCAGATGACTCGCATGGAGCTCGACACGCTCCTGACCCAGGAGCTGGTCGAGAACCCGGTGCTCGAAGAGACCGGCGACGTGGTCGAAGAGGAAGCGGCTCCGCGCGAGGAAGAGCGCCAGGAGGCGCCGACCAACGGCGACGAGATCAACCACGGCGAGTCGATGGAGAACATCGACCTCGACGCCTATTTCGGCGACTACTGGGAGGGCCAGGGCCACTCCTCGATGATGGAGGAGCGGGAAGAGCCTCCGATCGAGAACAGCCTCACCCGCGAGCCCGACCTCTACGACCACCTGCTCTGGCAGCTCCACATGGCCGACGTCGATCCGCGCCAGCGCGAGATCGCCGAGCTGATCATCGGCAACCTGAACCCCGACGGCTTCCTCGCCGCCACGGCCGAAGAGATCGTGGAGATGGGGCACCAGGAGGAGGAGCGCAACTACAGCCTCGAAGAGGTGCTCGCCGCCCTCACCCTGGTGCGCAGCCTCGACCCGCCGGGCATCGCCTGCGTCGACCTCCAGGAGAGCCTGCTGCGGCAGATGGACGCCAAGGAGATCCCGGTGGACTCGCTGGCGCGCCGCATCGTGGCCGAGGCCTGGGACCTCTTCCTGCGCCGCCAGTTCCCGGCCGTGGCCAAGAAGCTCGGCGTCGAGCTGGCGGAGCTGGAGAGCGCCCTCGAGGTCATCAAGACGCTCGAGACCCAGCCGGGGCGCAAGTTCAGCACCGAGCGGCCGCACTACATCGAGCCCGACGTCTTCGTGCGCCGCGTCGGCGACGAGTACGTCATTCAGCTCAACGACGACGGCCTGCCGCGCCTGCGGGTCAGCCGCGCCTACCGCCGCATGCTGCAGACCATGCGCAGCGAAGGTCGGCAGTCCGAGGCCCAGCAGTTCATCAAAGATAAGATCCGCTCCGCCGTCTGGCTGATCAAGAGCCTCGACCAGCGCCAGCGCACCATCTACAAGGTGGCGGCCTCGATCGTCCGCCAGCAGCGCGAGTTCCTCGACAAGGGGATCGAGTACCTGCGGCCGATGGTGCTGCGCGACGTGGCCGAGGACATCGGCATGCACGAGTCGACGGTCAGCCGCGTGGTCTCCAACAAGTACATCCACACCCAGCGCGGTCTCTTCCCGATGAAGTTCTTCTTCCACAGCGGGATCGACCGCGAATACGGCGACAACATCTCCTCCCTGACGGTCAAGCGCAAGATCGAGCAGCTCATCCAGGCCGAGGACCCCAAGCGCCCGCTGTCCGACAGCGAGCTGATGCGGATCCTCAACCGCGAAGGGATCCAGATCGCCCGTCGCACGGTGGCCAAGTACCGCGACGAGCTCAGCATCCCTTCCTCGACCGACCGGAAGCAGATCTTCTAGGGCCGTCGCCGCGCCACGATGCGCCTCGGGACTCTGACTCGGCCGGAGCTGATCTTTTCGGAGCTGCCGGGAGGGGAGGGCACGCAGATCCTGCGGGCCCTCGCCGACCGCATTGCCGCGCAGGGTCTGGTGCGCAGCCCCGAGGAGCTGTTCCAGAAGCTCTGGGAGCGCGAGCAGCTCGGCTCGACCGGCATCGGCTCGGGGATCGCCATCCCGCACTGCAAGCTCGCCAACCTCAAAAAGGGGGTGGTGGCGATCGGCCTCGCTCCCGACGGGGTCGATTTCGGCGCGGTGGACGGCCAGCCGGTCCGCCTGTTCTTCGTAGTCGTCTCGCCGGTCGAGTCGCCCGCCGAGCACCTGCAGATCCTGGCGGCGATCTCGCGCTGGATCAAGACCGGCCAGCACGCCCAGAGGATCCTGGAGCTGCGCGACCCGGCGGCGATCTACGACTTCCTCCAGAAGGAGGCTGGCTGATGGACACCGGCGAATTCCCCCTGCCCTCGTCCCGGCGCCCGACTCCGGCGGTGCGGGTCCAGGAGCTGCTGGGCGACGAGCTGTCGGACCTCCGCCTGCGCACCATCTCCGGCGAATCCCACCTCGACAACCTGATCACCCACCCGCGGGTCCAGAAGCCCGGCCTGGCGTTCGCCGGGTACTACGCCTACATCAAGCCGGGGCGCGTCCAGATCATCGGCGAGAGCGAGACCGAGTACCTCAAGACCCTGGAGGACCGCGAGCGCCAGGAGCGGCTGGAGCGGATCGCCAGCCTGCCGGTGCCGGTCTTCGTCATCACCAAGGGGCTCGCCCCGCTGCCGGGGTTCCTCGCGAGCTGCCAGCGCCGGGAGGTGCCGGTGCTCTCCTCGACGGCGCTGTCGTCCACGGTCATCAAGGCGATCAGCTACTTCCTCGAAGACCACCTGGTGCCGTCGACCAACCTGCACGGGGTGCTGCTGGAGATCTACGGCCTGGGCGTCCTGCTGATCGGCGAGAGCGGGGTGGGGAAGAGCGAGTCGGCCCTCGACCTCATCACCCGCGGCCACAGCCTGGTCGCCGACGACCGGGTGACGGTCAAGCGCTACCCGAACGGCGAGCTGGTGGGCTACAGCGAAGGGCCGTTGCGGCACCATATGGAGCTGAGGGGCATCGGGATCATCAACGTCCAGGACCTGTTCGGCCTGGCGTCGGTGCGGGAGCGGACGACGATCGACCTGGTGGTCGAGCTGGAGTCCTGGCAGGATGGGCGGGCCTACGACCGCCTGGGGCTGGACGAGACGCTCTACAATATCCTCGAAACGCCCTGCCCCTACATCCGGATGCCCGTCGCCATGGGACGTAACGTCAGCATCCTGGTCGAGATCGCGGCCCGCAACCACGTTCTCAAGCTCCAGGGCCACCATTCGGCGCAGGAGTTCGCGCGCAAACTCGAGGCTCAGCTTGAGCGCAACCGCAAGTCCCCCGCCCGCTAAAGCCAAGCTGGTGCTCATCACCGGCCTCTCGGGGTCGGGCAAGAGCGTGGTCGGGAAGTCCTTCGAGGACCTCGGCTACTACACGGTGGACAACCTGCCGCTGCCGCTGCTGCGGCGCTTCCTCGACAATCCGCTGGAGCTGGTGCGGGGGTACGACCGCATTGCCGTGGTCACCGACGTGCGCGCCCCCGGTTTCTCGGAGGAGTTCCCGCGCCTGGTCGCCGAGATCGACCGCGAGAAGATCGAGACCACCCTGCTGTTCCTCGAAGCCTCGGACGAGGCCCTGGTCCGGCGCTTCTCGGAGACCCGCCGCCCCCATCCGCTCGCCCCGGACCTGCCGGTCATCGAGGGCATCCGCCACGAGCGGGAGCTCCTGGCCGAGCTGCGGGCCCGGGCCGACATGGTGTTCGACACCAGCGAGTGGTCGATCCACGAGATCCGCACCCAGGTCTACCGGGAATTCGCCAACAGCCCGGGAGAAGAGCCGGGGATGGTTGTCTCCCTGGTAAGCTTCGGCTTCAAGCACGGCATTCCGTACGGCACGGACCTCCTGTTCGACGTCCGTTTCCTGCCGAACCCGCACTTCGTGCCGGGCCTGCGCGAGCAGACCGGGCAGGACCTGCCGGTGCAGGAGTACCTGGACAAGCAGCCGGACTTCGAGGAGCTGATCGGCCGGTTGACCGATCTCCTGCTGTATCTGCTGCCGCGTTACCGCCGCGAGAACCGGAGCTACCTTTCGGTGGCGATCGGCTGCACCGGCGGCAGGCACCGTTCGGTCGCCGCGGTGGAGCGCCTGAAGCGGCACCTCGACCGGAACGGCTGGCCGGCCCGGATCATCCACCGGGACATCGCCCGCTGAAAGCGGTGTGAATTCCGCGGTGCGGCAATGCGTTGTTGTTCAAGAGGAGGGGACAGGTTGGACGAAGACGAGGCCCCTCCATCCGCAGAGAAGGAAGAGCTGAAATGATTGGCAAGCTGATCCTGACGCATGGCGGCCTGGCACGCGAGCTTCTCGCGGCGGCCCAGGTCATCTCGGGCCACCTCTCCGCCTTCGAGGCGATCTCGCTCGACTGGAGCGAGGGCTTCGAGGAGGCGAAGGGCAAGGTCACGAGCGCCCTCGGTCGCCTCGACCAGGGGCAGGGCGTCCTGATCCTCACCGATATGTACGGGGGGACTCCCTGCAACGTCGCCATGTCGTTTCTTGAAAGAGGAAAGGTCGAGGTCATCACCGGCGTGAACCTGCCGATGGTTCTCCGTCTCGCCTGCCAGACCGGCGAGGAGGTGAACGTGGGGGAGGTCGCCCACTGGCTGCAGGCCAAGGCCCAGCGCAGCTTTTGCGTCGGCAGTGATATGGTCGAGTCCAAGAAATGTGAGACCAAGCTGGCCGCCCTGTCGGGAGACCGGACATGATCGAGCAGGAGACGGAGATCGTGAACCGGCTCGGCCTTCATGCCCGGGCGGCCGCCAAGCTGGTCCACCTGGCCGGCGGGTATCAGAGCCGGGTGACCCTGCTCAAGGATGGGGAGGAGGTGGACGCCAAGAGCATCCTGGGCGTCCTTCTGCTCGCCGCCGCTCAGGGCAGCCAGGTGACGATCCGTTGTGAAGGCCAGGACGAGGAGCAGGCAATGTCCGCGGTGACGACGCTCATCGCGAACCGGTTTGACGAGGAGAGCTGATGTCCAGCCCCGAGATGCGGCCAGAGATGCAGAAAATTCAGGGGATGGGGGTTTCCGGCGGTATCGCCATCGGGCGCGCCGTCGTCATCGAGACCCGGATGCCGGACGTGTTCCGCATCCACCTGGCCGAAGAGAAGATCGAGCCCGAAGTGACCCGGCTGCACGAGGCGGCGCAGCACGCCAAGGCGGAGCTGAAGCGCACCCGCGCCAAGGCGCTCGAGGCCGGCGGGCAGGAGATCGCCGGCATCTTCGACGCCCATGTGCTCCTGCTGTCCGACCGCGCCTTCCTCGGCCGGGTGGAAGAGCGCATCCGCACCCAGCAGATCAACGCCGAGTGGGCAGTCCACAAGACGGCCGAAGAGCTCGACGATCGCTTCGCGCGCATCGACAACTCCTACCTGCGGTCGCGCAGCGAAGACCTCTCGGACGTCAGCAAGCATCTCCTGCGCAGCCTGCACGGGATCTCCCATCACGAGATCTCGGAGCTGCCCGAGAACGTCGTGATCGTGGCCGACGACCTCACCCCCTCGGACGCCATCCGGCTCGGCCGCGAGCGGGTCCTCGGCTTCGCCGTCGAGTCCGGCGGCCGGACCTCGCACACCACGATCATCGCCCGTTCGCTCAACCTGCCGCTGGTGGCGGGGCTCAGCGGAGTGACCAGCCTGCTCTCCGAGCCGTCGCCGATCGTGGTGGACGGGGAGAACGGCACGGTCATCCTGCACCCGACGCCCGAGGTGCTGGAGCGCTACCGGGTGCGCCAGGCCGAGCTGCAGCGGCGCGACCTCGACCTCCGCGCCACGCGCGAGCTGGAGGCCCGCACCCGCGACGGCGTCGAGATCAAGCTCATGGCCAACATCGACCTGCCCGAGGAGATCCCCGACATCTCCTGCTTCGGCGCCGCCGGGGTCGGCCTGTACCGCAGCGAGTTCCTCTACATCGACAAGAGCCCGCAACTGCCGACGGAAGAGGAGCACCTGGCGATCTACCGCTCCCTGATCGAGGCCTCGGCGCCGCACCCGGCGATCATCCGGACCTACGACCTCGGCGGCCGCAAGCTGGCGCGCGAGGTGATGGACAGCCAGGAGGAGAATCCCGTGCTGGGCCTGCGCGGCATCCGCCTGACCCTGGCGCGGCCGGATGTGTTCCGCACCCAGATCCGAGCCCTCCTGCGGGCGGGCCTCTATGGCGACTTGTGGGTGATGCTGCCGCTGATCAGCACCCTCGACGAGCTGCGCCGCTTCCGCGCCTTCGCGGACGAGGTCATGGCCGAGATGGACCGGGAGGGTGTGCCCTACCGGCGGGACATCCGCCTCAGGGGTGATGATCGAAGTGCCCGCGGCGGCCATGATCGCCGACATCCTGGCGCGCGAGGCGCAGTTCTTCTCGATCGGCACCAACGACCTGATCCAGTACTCGATGGCGGTGGACCGCAACAACGAGCACGTGGCCGACCTCTACCAGCCGCTGCACCCGGCGATCCTGCGCATGCTGCGCTTCGTGATCCAGAGCGGCAACCAGGCCGGGATCGAGATCAGCCTGTGCGGCGAGATGGCGGCCGATCCCCGTTACGCCATGCTGCTGATCGGGCTCGGCCTGCGGCGGCTCTCGATGAGCCCGCGCCAGATCCCGGAGGTCAAGACCTGGATTCGCGAGACCTCGATCACCGAGCTCACCGCGCTGGTGGAACGCTGCCTGCAATACAGCACGGCCGGCGAGGTCCAGCAGCATGTCGAGAGCTGCTTCGACTGCACGCCCGTCGCGCGCCTGAGCGCCGACGTCGTCTGATCCAAAAAACCCGCCGGAAGGAGTCGTTCTGATGCTTTCTCCGATTCGTCGAATCGAAAAGCCGTGGGGCTTTGAGCTGGTTTTCGCTCATACGGATCGCTATGTCGGCAAGATCCTGCACGTCAATGCCGGCCACGCCCTCTCTTTGCAGTACCATGAGGTCAAAGACGAGACGCTGTTCATGCGGGATGGCGAAGTAGAGCTGCTGGTCGAGGAGGAGGGCGAGATGGTGACCCGGGTGCTGAAGGCGGGTGACTCCTACCGGATCCAGCCCTTCACCAAGCACCGCATGATCGCAGGAGAAAACGGCTGTGACATCATCGAGGTCTCCACACCGGAGCTGGACGACGTGGTCCGGCTCGAAGACCGTTACGGGCGCACCTGACGCGCGATCCGCCGCGAGCCGGGCGGGGCTCCTGCCCTGCCTGCTCGCCGTCGCGGGCCTCGCCTCCGGCTGCGCGACGACCCCTCCCAAGCAAGACCCTCCCGTCGATCCCGCTTCCACTCCGGCCACCGCGGCGGTCCCGGCGGCCCCGGCAGAGAACGAAGCCCCGAGCGCTCCGGCCCAACCCAAACCCGAATCCAAGCCCGAACCCGAGCCCGCGGCGGCTCCCCAGAAATCCGACCAGGACGGGCCGCTCGTCGTCGTCAAGCCGGGCGGCAAGACCGGGGAAGGGGCCTCGACCAGCGCCCTGGTCGAGGCCTCGCGCACCGAGCGCGAGCGCCGCGCCAAGGCCGGCCAGCCCCGGCTGGTGATCAACGACAAGAACCTTGCGAAATACGCCACCGGGACCCTGACGTTCATGGAGCCGGAGCGCCAGAAAGAGGGGGAGGCGGCGAACGCCGCCGAGATCGCCCGGAAAGAGGCCTACTGGCGCCAACGCGGCCTGGAGATCCGGCAGCGCTGGCGCCAGCTCGCCGACGAGGTCAAGGACCTGGAGACGAGCACGGCGGACTGGCGGCAACGGTTCTATGCCCAGGACGATCCGTACGTCCGGGACGGTAAGATCAAGCCGGAGTGGGACCGTGCGCTTGACCGGCTGGCCCAGACCCGCCGCCAGGTGGACACGGTCCGGCAGGAGCTGGAACAGTACATGGAAGAGGGGCGCCGGGCCGGCGCCCTCCCCGGGTGGTTGAGAGCGGGAACCGAGCTGGAGCCCAAGACAGAGGCGGCCAAGAAGGAAGAGACGGTCGATCCGCAGGAGCCGTTGGTCTACGAGGAGAAGACGAAGCATGAGTGAAACGCAGGCGCGTCCGGTCCGCCGGGCTTACATCGAGACCTGGGGCTGCCAGATGAACGAGCTGGACAGCCAGCGCATGATCGGCCAGTTGATGCAGCAGGGGATCCTGCCCACCCACGACCCGGCCGAGGCGGATCTCATCCTCCTGAACTCCTGCAGTGTGCGCGAGAAGGCGGAGCAGAAGGTCTACTCTCGCCTCGGCGAGTACCGGCTGTTCAAGAAAGATCGTCGTGGCCTGCTGATCGGGCTCTGCGGCTGCGTGGCCCAGCAGGAAGGGCAGCGCGCCCTCGACCGCGTCCCGGACCTCGACTTCGTCCTCGGGCCGGCGCGAGTGGGGGA
>DATAHG010000347.1:0-1836 GCA_036263295.1 Thermoanaerobaculia bacterium
GCCCCGGGTCTCCAGGGTCTCCGGGTCGATGGCAATCGGCAGCCCCTGCTCGCCGAAGGCCAGCAGGGCGCCGCCGAAGGGGTAGACGCTGACGTTGACCGGCGATTCCAGGGCGATGCCGCGCACCAGCCGGTCGCCCGAAAAGGAGGTGCCGAAGGCGCGGAAGAGCGCCTTGCCGGCCGCCTCCTCGACCTGCCACTTCGGGCTCTGGACAAACCGCGCCCGCAGCTCGACGCCGTCCGCCCCGAAACGCAGGGCGCAGATCATCCCGTCGCCGTCCAGCCAGTGCCGATATCTCACATCACCCCGCGAGAAACGGGCGGGACCGTTGAGGTAATAGGTGCCGCGCACGAAGGCCGGCACCTCTCCCTCGATGTCGGCGGGACGGATCGTCTCGACCCGCTCCGCGGGTGTATCCGCGAAGGCCCGCTCGAGGCCCGGGGCGTTGTCTGCCAAAGGCTCGAAACGGGCCGGCTCATTCATGGCATGCCTCCAAACACCGCCATCTCCGGGGAGGCCGCGACGACGGGGACACCGGTTGGATCCATCTCCCCGGCCGGTGCGACCGGCCCGAAGCGGTCCATCGCCGGATAGCTAAACCGCCACGGGTAGGTCTCCTCCGTGGGCTCGCAGGCGGCCAGGCGCGCCGCCATCTCCTGCGGATCGAATACGAGATTGTCGATGTCGATCCCGCGCACGAAATCGGGATGCGTCAGAGCCCGCGGGTCGCCGGTCACGACGGCGGCAACGTGCGCGGCGATCCAGCGCGCCAGCTCTTCCAGGTTGGCGAGCTGCTCGTCGAGCACCTGCCGCGCCTTCTCCGCTCCGATGCCGACCTGATAGAAGCAGGTTTCCGCGGCCTTGAGCGGCGAGCCTTCGTAGAAATCGAACAGCACCGGCTTTTCCTGCCGGCCGGGACGATGCTCCTTCTTCCAGTGATAGAAGTCGCGCAGCAACCGGTGCAGGCCGTGATTCAGCGGGCCCAGGCGCGAGAAGCGCCGCAGGTAGCCGGGGAGGAAGGTGGTGTCGGTCATCAGGTCGTTGATGAACGGGAAGACGTAGAACGAGAAGTAGACCGTCAACTCCCAGATATAACGCAGCGAAAACGCCTCCTGGTCGCCCAGGGTGTCGTAGCTCACGGCGTAGCTGGGGACGTAGGCTTCGTAGATGGCGCGCGCCAGCGGCTCGAAGAGCCGGACCTTGGCGGCCAGCTCCTGGCGGTCCTCGGTGCCGATCGCGGCGGTCACCAGAGTGTTGTAGGTCGAGATCAGGTCGCCGCCCGGGCTGTAGAGGGGGTCGGTGAACCGGCAGGCCTCGCCGACCATGGCCCAGCCGGAGGGGGAGATCGTCTGCGCGCAGTCGTGGGCGAAGTCGGCCAGGGCGCTGAAGTCCACGATCTTGCGGTTCGGCAGGTCGCGGGCGAAGAGCGGCAGCTCGCGGCACACCCAATTGACCAGCCCTTCCTGGGTGGAGACCTCCTTCCAATCGACCCGCTCGCGGTCGAAGACCAGGCCGAGGCTGGTCCTGCCGTGCAGCGGGATGGTCCAGAACCACCACCCCTCACCGCAAAAGTGATTGGTCGCGAGGAAGAACGGCATGTGGCCGGTCGATTGCCGGGCGGGCGAAATCCGCACCTCCTGGCGCGACAGGCCGGTCAGCCGCTCCAGGTCCAGGTGGCCCTCCGCCCACATGAACGCGGCGCCGTGGCGGATCGGGCTCTTGCGGGTGAGGCCGAGCTTTTTCGCCAGCAGGCGGACGCGGCCGGAGGCGTCCACCACCCAGGTGGAGCGGCCTTCGAATTGCCGGCCCTCGTACTCGAAGCGGAAGGTGTGCGGC
>DATAHG010000348.1:0-3086 GCA_036263295.1 Thermoanaerobaculia bacterium
ACCCGCGATCTCGCCTTCCGGCCGATCTACCGCGTCCTGCTGATCCTCCCCTGGGCGGTGCCGACCTACATCACGGCGCTGGTCTGGCAGGGCATGTTCCACAAGCAGTTCGGCGTGGTGAACCAGATCATTCAGATTTTCGGCGGCGACGCCATCGCCTGGTTCGACCGGCCGCTCACCTCGTTCCTCGCGGTGCTCACCACCAACGGCTGGCTGTCGTTCCCGTTCATGATGGTGGTCTCGCTCGGCGCCCTGCAGTCGATCTCGGCCGACCTCTACGAGGCGGCTCGGGTGGACGGCGCCACGCGCTGGCAGCAGTTCAAGGCGATCACGCTGCCGTCGCTGCGGCCGGCCCTGGTGCCGGCGGTCATCCTGTCGGTGATCTGGACCTTCAACCAGTTCAACGTGATCTATCTGGTTTCGGCCGGCCAGCCGGCCGGCGCCACCGAGATCCTGATCACGCAGGCCTACAAGCTCGCTTTCGAGCAGTACCGGTACGGCTACGCTGCGGCGTACTCGACCGTGATCTTCCTGATCCTGCTGGCCTACGGCACCTGGCAGAACCGGGTGACGCAGGCGACGGAGTCCATCGGATGAGCCGCCGGCGCGACAAGACGTCCCATCTCCCGCTGCACCTGATCCTGATCGTCATGCTGATCGTGACGGTCTACCCGATCCTCTGGGTCATCACGATCGCGTTTTCGGGCGAGCAGAGCCTGGCGATCGCCGACCTGCCGGCGAACCCGGCGCTCTCCGACCGTCTGCGCGCCATCCTGCCCTGGCCGGAGCACCTGTCGCTCTCGAACTTCCAGTCGCTGTTCAGCGATCAGCCGTTCCTGCGCTGGCTCGGCAACGGCGCCATCGTGGCGGTCGCCACCACCATCCTCGGGGTCTTCCTGGCGAGCACCGCGGCCTACGCCTTCTCGCGCTTCCGCTTCCCCGGGCGGCAGGCCGGCCTGATGTCGTTCCTGGTGTCGCAGATGTTCCCCGGCACCCTGATGCTGATCCCGCTCTACATCATCGTCGTGCAGTGGCTCGGGCTGGGCTCCAGCTTCACCGGCCTGGTGCTGGTCTATTGCACGATCGCCATCCCGTTCTGCGTCTGGATGATGAAAGGTTATTTCGACACCATCCCGAAAGAGCTGGAGGAGTCGGCGCTGATCGACGGCGCCTCGCAGGCCACGATCTTCCTGCGCATCGTGCTGCCGCTCGCCAAGCCCGCGGTCGCGGTGACCGCCCTCTTCTCGTTCATGACGGGCTGGAACGAGTTCATCATCGCCGCCACGTTCATGAACCGCGAGGACATGTATACCGGCCCGGTGGGGCTGCGGTTCTTCGTCGGCGGCTTCTCCCAGCAGTGGGGTTATTTCGCGGCAGGCTCGATCATCGCCGCCATCCCGGTCGTCGTGCTGTTCCTGTTCCTGCAAAAGTACCTGGTCTCCGGCCTCACGGCGGGAGCCGTCAAAGGATGAGCTCACAAAAGAGCAAAACAAGGAGGTTTCTCATGAAGCATTCGTTCTGGAAGACCGGTCTGCTGACCGCCGCCGCCGGTTTGATTCTCGCCGGCAGCGCGACCGCGGCCGGCGTCTCGTTCAAGGACCCGGCCAACGACGACAACGGCCCGGGCACCTATACCTATCCGACCGACGCGGTCTACAAGCGCGGCTCGTTCGACCTGACCGGCCTCGACGTCCAGGCCAAGGGCAACAAGGTCGATTTCGCGGTGTCGTTCAATACTCCCCTCGAAGATCCGTGGCGCATGGGCGGCGGCTTCTCGACCGAGATGGTGTTCATCTTCATCGACAACAAGGAGGGTGGTTTCAAGGAGACCGTCCCCGGCTTGAACGTCAGCTTCGCCGACGGCAATGAGTGGGACAAGCTGGTCATCCTGTCGCCGCAGCCCTCCGGCCGCGTGAAGACCGAGGTGGAAGGCAAGGTCGTGACGGCCGAGCAGAGCGCCGTGATCATTCCCGCCCGCGTCAAGGGCGCCGGCCGCACGATCTCGGCTTCGGTCGATCTCGCCCAGCTCGGCGAAGGCGACCCGGCGACCTGGGGCTACCAGGTGGTCGTGCAGTCGAAC
This sequence comes from Thermoanaerobaculia bacterium, assembly GCA_036263295.1. Taxonomy (GTDB): domain Bacteria; phylum Acidobacteriota; class Thermoanaerobaculia; order Multivoradales; family UBA5704; genus DATAHG01. The sequence goes on from DATAHG010000348.1 coordinate 2,081, forward strand.
GAAGGGTTCCCGGACGGCAAGGACCTCCTGACCCGCAAGGTCAACGAGTATGAGGGCCAGCACCGCTTCGGCGGCGGCACCGACTCCGACTGCGATCCGCACGCGATCGACATCCTGGCCGGCAACGGCACGGGCGCCGCCGACGAGGCCGAGGCGCAGCACACGATGCTCAAGTACGAGTGCAATCCCGACGGCTCCGCCAAGCAGGGCGCCGTCCTCAAGATGGTCCGCAAACAGTAGGCGAGACATCCATCCTCATCCCAAGGAGAGGTGATTTCTGATGAATATCTGCAGAGGGTTCGCGATGACGATTCTGGCCTGCGCGACGGTAGTGGCGGGGGCGGCGGCTCCAGCCGCCCACGCCGCCGACGGCCAGAGTCTCCTGATCACCGGCGAGGACTACACGAAGTGGCTCTGGGGCACCCAGCGCACCGACGGCAGCCTCTACAACTTCACCACCATCCCCAATGAAGGGTATGGCGACAACGGCCAGGGCACGGAGATCAACCTCCTGCTCTCCTCCAAGCCCTCGAAGTACATCGAGGTGACCGGCCGCATCCAGTCGCGTTTCAGCCAGAACCAGTGGACCAACTTCGGCGGCTTCGGCGGCCGCAATCCGGCTTTCGAGGAGAACCCGGCGCCCTGTATCGGCGGCGACTGCGGCGAGTTCGACCCGCGTTCGAATGAATACATCAAGCTGCGCGGCCTGACCGTCCGCCTCACGCCCGGTTACAAGCTCATCGACTCCGCGACGATCGGCTCGACCGACCTCGGCATGTTCGATCCGTTCACGATCGGAAAAATCCGCTATATCGACCGCGACAACGCCAAGGCGGTGCTGCTCCAGGGCTCGCTGTTTGGCCGTAACGTCAATTACGACCTGATCCGCATCTCGCTGCCGCGCCTCTGGGCCGGCCCGAACTTCAACACCGGCGACTTCACCGCCGAGGACAGCGCCTACGGCCTGCAGCTCCGCGGCACCCCGAGCTCGCTGTTCGACTACGGC
>DATAHG010000349.1:0-2308 GCA_036263295.1 Thermoanaerobaculia bacterium
CTTCGGCTCGATGAGCAACCTGGTGACGGCCTTCAAGGCCGTGGTCACCGATCCGGCCGGCACCGATCCCGCGGCCTATGTCGAGAAGACCTTCCAGCGCTCCGACCCGGACGCCGCCGTCTTCCTGACGCACCTCGGCCGGTGCTTCCTGACCGAGGTGAGCCTCAAGGTGGTGCCCAACTACTACCTCCAGGTGACCAACCGCTACCCCGACGCCAAGGTCCTCTTCGGCGCGCCCACGGATCCCGCCTCCGCCGACTCGATCTCCGCCCTGCTCGACCGGTTCGGCCGGATCGAGGTCATCTGGTTCCCCTTCACCACCAAGCCCTGGGTCAAGACCTGGGATCTCAAGACGGAGAAGATCGAGCCGCAGGTGGCCGGCCCCTACAACTACCCCTGGGCCAACAACATCAGCATCGAGCAGAGCAATCTCATCAAGGCGGGGCTGTTCATCGCGCCGTGGACCACCCCCGGCTTCGGCACCGGGCAGCTCCTGGTCTCCGAGCTCAACGCGCCGGACGGCGCGGTGATGAACGGCACCTCGCGCGACCTTCTGCTCTACGTGCAGGCCTCCACCCTGCGGGTCACCTCCTACGGCTACGCCATCCAGATCCGCCGCCAGGATGTGCAGGATGTCGCCCACCGGGTCTGCACGCAGTTCGACGCGCAGCTCAAGGCCTATCAGAACCAGGGCAAGTACCCCGTCAACGGGCCCTTGGAGCTCCGCTGGACCACGGTGGACCAGGTGCAGGACCTCGGCATCGCGGGGGCCGCCCCGCCCGCTCTCGCCGCCAGCCACTCGATCGCCCCGGCGGACCCCAGCCTGGACACGGTGTTCTGGTTCGACGCCCTGACCCTGCCGGGGACCCCGAATTCCGACGCCTTCTACACCGAATTCGAGACCTGGATGACCGCGCAGTTCGGGACGGCGGCCTCCAACGTGATGCGCCCGGAGTGGTCCAAGGCCTGGGCCTACACCGCGGCGGACGGCGCCTGGACCAGCCAGCCGATCCTCACCCAGGCCATCCCGGCGCACTACAACCAGCCCCCCGGAACCCACACCTGGGACGACGCCCGGCAGACCCTCGCCGAGTACGACAAGTCGCGGCTCTACCGCGACGCTCTCCTGGACGTGCTGTTGCCCGGGTAGCTCCTCTACAATGCCCTCTCTCCCGAGGAGGGGAGGGGGCATGTCATGAGCCAGGACGACTGGAACAGGCTGATCCGGGCCGCGGGGGACGCGGCCATCGAGCTGGTCGAGGCGCAGGGGGAGTTCCTCCCCTTCGCCGTCGCCCTCAACGCGGGCGGCGAGCTGAGCCGGATCGAGCTGGAGCTGAGCGACGATCACCTGCAGCCCATCGAGCAGCTCCGCGGGGTGCTCCACAAGGAGGCGGCCCGCGGCCGCTACCGCGGCGTCGCCGTGGCCGAGGACGTCCAGATCCTCGACCCCGAGAGCGAGGCGCTCACCAAGGCGATCCGCGTGGACATCGAGCACCGCGACCTGGAGCCGTTGAGCTGGTTCCTGACCTACCGCCAGCACCGCGGGCGCTATCAGTTCGGCGACGCCAACGGCGAGGGGGTCCTGCAGAAGGGGGAGCCGGCGATTTTCGCCGACGAGAGCGAGGACGAGGAGGACGGGGACGAGGTCGAGTGAGGCCCGCCCGTCCGGGGCTGAAGCCTCGGTACTTCGTTTCAAGTACGCAGACCCGATGAGCCGGTCAGCTTATTTTTTTCAAAGTCTCGAGAACTCGCGAGAAGGGAAGCCGACCCGGTGAGCGGGTGAGCTTGTTTTTCCCCCAGTTCCCGGGACTTCGTTTCAAGTACGCAGACCCGGTGAGCCGGTCGGCTTATTTTTTTCAAAGTCTCGAGAACTTGCGGGAGGGGAAGCCGACCCGGTGAGCGGGTGAGCTTGTTTTTCCCAAGTTCCCGGGACTTCGTTTCAAGTACGCAGACCCGGTGAGCCGGTCGGCTTATTTTTTTCAAAGTCTCGAGAACTTGCGGGAGGGGAAGCCGACCCGGTGAGCGTGTGAGCTTGTTTTTCCCCAGTTCTCGGGACTTCGTTTCAAGTACGCAGACCCGGTGAGCCGGTCGGCTTGTATTTTTCAAAGTCTCGAGAACTTGCGGGAAGGGAAGCCGACCCGGTGAGCGGGTGAGCTTGTTTTTCCCAAGTCCCCGGGACTTCGTTTCAAGTACCTCGAACGGGTGAGCCGTTCGGCTTGTCTTGGCGCGGGAGAGGGCGCCACCGCCCGCGCTCCGAGTAGGGAAGCCCCTGCCGGGCGGCCCAGCCGGCGATTTATTTCATATGCCG
>DATAHG010000350.1:0-2227 GCA_036263295.1 Thermoanaerobaculia bacterium
CGGGGACGCCTGGAGCGAGGACGACCAGGAGATGCTCCTGCGCGTCGCCGGGGAGGCGTTGGCCCAGCTCGTCGCCTCCCGTGAGCGCGAGGGGGCGAGCCTCGCCGGGATCTTCCAGGAGCGCCTGCAGGCCCTGGAGCAGGTCGTTCAGCGACTCGACGCCCTGCGCGGGCCGGTGCGGGACGAGATGGTGGCCGCCTTCCACAAGCGGCTCAACGAGATGCTGGAGGGGAAGCCGGTGGACGAGGCCCGCCTCGCCCAGGAGGCGGCGCTGCTGGTCGATCGCAGCGACGTGAGCGAGGAGATCGACCGCCTGCGCTCCCACCTCGACCACTTCCGCTCCGTGGCGGGCGGCAAGGAGGCGAGCGGCAAGCGGTTGGACTTCCTGACCCAGGAGATCTTCCGCGAGCTCAACACCCTGGGCTCCAAGTGCCGCAACTCCGAGATGACCCGCGCGGTGCTCGACGCCAAGGTCCTCTGCGAGCAGATCCGCGAGCAGGTGCAGAACGTGGAGTAGGGGCCCGGCCCCCTGGCCGGGCGGATGAGCTTCCTCGGACGGCTAGATGTTCGTCTTGGGCGGGGGCGGGATATAGGCGCAGGTCGCCGCCGCGAGGGTGCAGGTGTAATTCGGATTGCTCAGGCCGCCGGCGACCTTGGCGAGGCTGTCGGACTCCAGGCCGCGCACCGTCTCCCGGCTGAGCCTGAGCTTCTTCGTCTGCTTTTTCATTCGTCTCTTCCTTCTGCGTGGGGAACCGTCAGTGGCTCCTACTAGACACGTGCGCGAGGAGGGGCAAAGGAGGCGGGCGCCGGGGTCCCGGGCTTCCGGCCTCCCGGCGTGAAGCCGCCGCCTGTGGTACCATCCAGCCCGTCGGGCCCTCCACCTTCTTCCGTTTTTGAGAGACTTGATGCAACGAGGTGAGCTTTTCATCCTTTCCGCGCCTTCGGGCACGGGCAAGACGACCCTCATCCAGAGCATGATGAAAGGGGCTCTCGCCGATTTCGGCGGGGTGGCCTTCTCGGTGAGCCACACCACCCGCAAGCCGCGTTCGGGGGAGGTGGACGGCAAGGACTACCACTTCGTGGACCACGCCGTCTTCCAGGAGATGATCGCGGCCGACCAGTTCCTGGAGTGGGCCGAGGTCCACAACAACTATTACGGCACCTCCCTGGCGGAGGTCCTGCCGCGCCTGGAGCAGGGGATCGACGTCCTGATGGACATCGACGTCCAGGGGGCCGAGCGGGTGGTCAACCGGTATCCGGAAGCCCACAGCATCTTCATCATGCCGCCGAGCTACCAGGTGCTGGAGCAGCGCCTGCAACGGCGGGCCCTCGACGACCCCCAGGCGATCGCCCGGCGTCTGGCGGTATCCCTCTGGGAGATCAGGCGTTACGACAGTTACCGGTATGTTATCATCAATGACGACGCCCAGCGCGCCAGCGAAGTGCTGGCGGCCATCATCCTGGAAAAGCGTCACCGGCAAGATCGCATGCGGAGCCGGGTACAGGAAATCCTCAAGACTTTTCAGGACCGGGGAACCTCCCCTCAGACTTGATTCCCACTCGATGAGGCGGTGCCCCATGCACCGCCGAGGAGCGACTTAGGATATGAGCGACAAGAACCCCGCCGTCGACAGCAAGTTCCGGTTCGTGCTGGTGGCGGCCAACCGCGCCGAGCAACTCATGCGCGGCGCGCGTCCCAAGTTGGAGGCCGGCAAGCGCAAGTCCACCCGCGTGGCCATGGACGAGGTGGATCACAGCCTGGTGGAGTGGGGCTATGGCGCGCCGCCCCAGCCCGAGGCACCGGCTGACCAGCCGGCCGAGGACCAGGCGCAGGAACAGCCGGCCGAAGTCCACTGACGCGCCGCCGAGCGCGCCCGGGACGCCTTTCGTGAGCCGCCGCTGATCGACCGACGAGATTTCGAGGAACGCAGAGCATGAGCCGCCCCTTGCGAGTCCTCCTCGGCGTCAGCGGCGGCATCGCCGCCTACAAGTCCGCTGAGATCGTCCGCCGGCTGCGCGGCCGCGGGCATGAGGTGCGTTGCGCCCTTACGCGTAGCGCCGCCGCGTTCGTGACCCCGCTCACCCTGGAGGTACTCTCCGGCCATCCGGTCTATCAGGAGGAGTACCTGACCCCGACCGGGAGCGGCGAGGAGGCCCACATCACGGCCGCCGCCTGGGCCGAGGTGCTCTGCGTGGCCCCGGCCACCTCCAACGTGCTCGCCCGGCT
>DATAHG010000351.1:0-3242 GCA_036263295.1 Thermoanaerobaculia bacterium
CTGGGAAGAGGACGAGGATCCGGAGCGCAATCTCCTGAAGCTCTACGCCAGCATCCTGGTCGAACGGGAGGGGCAGAAGAAGATCGTCGTCGGCCGCCAGGGGCAGATGATCAAGAACATCGGCACGGCCGCCCGGCTCGACCTCGAAGACTACCTGGGGCGCCGCGTCTTCCTCGATCTCCACGTGAAAGTCGAGCCGGACTGGCGGGAGAACCGCGCCCTGCTCGCCGACCTGAGTCGGGACGTCGATCTCGGCGGCCTGGAGTAGTAAAAACCTTTCGAATCAGCCCGCCGGGCTCTCGCCCGGCGGGGCCGGCAGCTCGGCGGGCCGGATCTCGTGCAGGCGCCCGACATCGATCGACAGCCGGCCGTCGCGCGGCGGGTTGTAAATGTTTTCGAACGAGGCCCCCCAGACCACCTCGTCGGCCTTGTAGGACGAGCGCGAGTGAACGGTCTGCGCGAACGTCTCGTCGATGCCGGTGAGCAGAATTAGGAACTCGGTATCCCATTCGACGAGCTGTTCCGCGGAGACGCCGTAGAGCGGGCTGTCGACATCGATCGGATGCACCACCGTCCAGGCCAGGGGGAAGAACACGACCTTGTCGCGCTCCAGCCGGAGCGGCCGGAAATCGCGCAGGCGCGCCCCCGGCTTGAGCCAGCTCAACATCAGCATGCACTCGACCTGGATGAGCTGATTGCTGCGGATGTTCGCGAGCCGGAACTCGAACGCCGTCATGCCGCGATAGGGCGCGATGATCGCTTTTTCGCTGAACAGGACCTTGGCGATCGGCCGTGAAAAGCGAGCGAACAGCAATCCGGTCGCGAGGGCGAATCCGAGCAGTCCGACCAGCGACTCCAGGGTGACCAGGAGATTGGCCATGAGGCCTACCGGATGCATGCCGCCGTAACCGATGGTCGCGAGAGTCTGGTTGCTGAAAAAGAACGCTTCGAGGAACTTGCCGCTCGTGGTGGTGGCCCGGGTCCCCGCGATCCCGTCCAGCCCGCAGGCCAGGTAGGCGAAGGCGAAGAGCAGGTTCATCGACATGTAGTACAAGATCACCAGGCCGAGGAAGCGCGGCCAGGAGATCTCCAGCAGGTCGTGATAGAGGCTGAGCGAGCTCCAGGCCCGGAGCCCCTCCCGCTTGACGTTGAAGCTGCCGTCGCGGTTGAGCAGCCGCTGGCGCTGGCCGGCGACCACGGAGCCGAAGCCGAGGTCGCGGTTGAGGTCCTCGGCACCGTAGGTTAGGCGGACGTTCTGGGCTTCGGTGGCCATGGCCACGAGTGTAGTGCAGGTCCTCGGCTCTACCGCGGAGCCACCGGCAGCTCCGCCGCCAGCCAGGCATCCCAACCGCCGGTGAGCGCCATCGCCCGCGGCCATCCCGCCTGCCTCAGCTCGAGCGCCACCCGGGCGCTCGTCGCCTCATCCCGTCAGGCACAGTAGGCGATCAGCCAGGCGTCCCGCGGGAGCTGCAGCCGCTCCGCCTGCGGCGCGGTCGGCTGGTCGGGCACGATCCGCACCGACCCCTGGGCGGTCTGGTCGCTCTCCTCCAGCGCCCGCGCGGTGCGGGCGTCGAGGATCAGCACCGGCTCGCCGGACTCCTGCAGCCGGCGTAGGCCGGCGACGTCGATGCGTTCCGGCAGCCGTCCGGCCGGGTCCGGCAGCGCGGACGCCATGCCGGCGGGGAGATCGGCGGGAAGATTGGCGGGAAGCACGGGGAGCCGGCTCGGGCGCGAGGGCGGCGGACCCGGCGCCGGCGCCCCGTCCGTCCCTTCCGGGATCTTGCACCGCCCGAGGCGCATGATCGAGCCGCCATGCACCACCACCGACAACAGCACGACCAGGCTGCAGATCGGGAACAGCGCCTCGCTGCCCGGCGTGCGGACGAAGATGGGGACGAGGACCAGCAGCAGCGAGCTCAGGCCGCGCGGCCCGAACCAGACGATGTAGCCGAGGCTGCGGCGGTCGAGCCCGGAGGGGAGGAGCGACAGCAGGAAGGCCGCCGGGCGGGCCAGCAGCGAGATCAGCGCGAACAGCCAGGCGGCGCCGTCGGCGACCAGCAGCCCCTGCCAGATCAGAGAGGCGCCGAGCAGCACGAAGCTGAAGAGCAGGGCGAGCTCGGCCGTGGTCTCGCCATACTCCTGGAAGCAGTCACACAGCTCGACGTCGAAGATCGAGATGGTGAGACCGGCGGCGAACGCGGCCAGAAAGCCGCTGCCGTGGAACGACTCGGCCGCCGCGAAGGCGGCGAACGCGATCCCCAGAGAGTAGAGCGACTCGTAATCGCGGCGCACCCCGATGCGGCGGCGGATCAGGTCGAGGGTAGAGACGCCGAGGAGGCCCACCGCGACACCCGCCCCCGGGCCGAGGACGAACAGCTCCAGGCCCATGCGGGCCCACTCCAGGGTGGAGCCGGCCTGGCCCGAGGGCCCGGCGAGCAGGGCCATCGAGACCAGCACCACCGGCAGCAGGACCACGTCGTTGAGCCCGCTTTCGAGCCGTAGCGCCTGCCGCGCCGCGGGAGGGAGATCGGGCCGCCGCATCAACCCGCGCAGCAGCACCGGATCGGTCGAGGCGAGGGCGGCGCCGAGGATGGCGGCCTGCGGCCAGGAGAAGCCGGGCAGCAGCCAGCGGGCGGCGAGCGTCACCAGGACCGCGGTGAGCAGGGTGCCGGGCCCGACCACCAGCAGAGCCAGTTTGCGGTGCCGCCGGATCTCGGCGATGCTGAGCGACAGGGCATCGGTGAACAGGACCAGCGCCAGGCTGATGGTCGCCACGCTGCGCAGCACCGGCGAATCGAGCTTGGGATCGATCAGCGCGAGGCCGGCCGGCCCCAGGACGGCGCCGAGCGCCAGCAGGACGCCCACCTGCGGCACCCCGCTGCGCTCGATCAGCCCCGAGAGCAGGGACGAGACGACGATCACGGCCGCGATCAGGCCGAGCGTGGCGATGAACGGATCGTGCCCCAGTGGCGTCTGGGCAGCTTGGGCGATCTCAGGTGTCAGTGGCATCGGAGCGTGGATCTCCCGGGGCGGAGCTTACCTCACGCAGCCGGATCCCCGTGCTGCTCTCGCCCAGGGCGCCGGAGGCGAGCAGGGCGTCGATCGCCGAGCTGATGGCGGCCTTCAGACGGGGGCCGGTGCGGTCGTAGCCGAGGAGCCCGCGGGCCTGCTTGATCAGCTCCTCGCGCTCCAGACCGGTGGGCCGGCCCCGCAAGGCGTCGAGGACAGCCCGGCGGACGGTG
>DATAHG010000352.1:0-3049 GCA_036263295.1 Thermoanaerobaculia bacterium
CAGCACGCGCCCCGGGCAGGCCGCCTGGGAGCGGGCGTTCCAGGTGATCGAGCGCCAGGTCCAGCTCCAGGTGCGGATCCTCAACGACCTGCTGGAGGTCTCGAGCCTGTCGCGCGGCAAGGCCGCGAGCCACCGCGAGCGGCTCGACCTGCGCCGGCTGGCCGAGGAGACCCTGGAGAGCGGCCGCGGCGCCCTGGAAGCGGCCCGGCTGACCGGCCGGCTGGAGGCGCCGGACCGCCCGTTCTGGGTGGAGGCCGACCCGACGCAGGTCTCGCAGGTGCTCTCCAACCTCCTCAACAACGCCGTGAAGTTCACCGAGCCGGGGGGAGCGGTCACGGTGCGCCTCGCCGAGGCCGCCGGCTCCCGGGTGGAGGTGAGCGTCCGCGACACCGGGATCGGCATCGACCGGGAGATGCTGCCGCACGTCTGGGAGGTTTTCAGCCAGGCGGACAGCAGCCTGGACCGGCGCCGCGGCGGCCTCGGCCTGGGGCTCGCGCTGGTCAAGGCGCTGGTCGAGCTGAACGGCGGCGAGGTGCGGGCGGAGAGCCCCGGGCTCGGGAAGGGGTCTTCCTTCTCTTTCCTGCTTCCCCGGCTGGAGGAGTCCGGCGAGACCGCCCCGGCCGCGAGCCCCGTGCCCGCTGTGGAAGCGGTCCCCGAGGCGGTTCCGGAGCGGGGCGCCGGGCCGCTCCGCGTCCTGGTGATCGAGGACAACGTGGATGCCGCCGAGACCCTGCAGGAGCTCCTGGACCTGTACGGGTACCGCGTCGCCGTGGCCCACTCCGGCCCCGCGGGGATCGACACCGCCCGGGTCTTCCTTCCCGACGTCGTGCTCTGCGACATCGGCCTGCCCGGGATGGACGGCTACGCCGTGGCCCGCCAGCTCCGCCGGGAGCCCGAGGTGGCCGGCGCCCGCCTGATCGCGCTCACCGGCTACGGCCGGGACTCGGACCGCGAGTCGGCCGAGGAGGCCGGCTTCGACCTCCATCTGGTCAAGCCGGTCGAGCCGCTGGAGCTGCGGAAGCTGCTCGGGTAGCAGGCGGCGCCGAATCCGGCTCCGAGGGTCTGACACGCATGCTTTGCATCAAAATAGACCACTCCCAGAGCCCAGCAGAGTTGTTCTGATGCAGAACATCGTTCACACGCATCAGAGCGCCTCGTCCCGATACTCCGGCAGGCTTGTTTTGCTGCAAAGCACCTTTCTCGAGTCACCCGGAAGACCTCTCCGGCTGCCCGGAAGAGGCTCTTTCGCAGCAGAGCAACCTTCGCCAGCTCCTGAGCAGAGCTTTTCTGCTGCAAAGCAACGGATTTCTGTTGCAAAGTAACCGTTGCCGAGGTCCCCACGAAAGGTATCGTGATGCAAAACAAGGCTGCTGACCTCCCCGGCACCTCTTCTCCGGTCCTGGGAAAGAGCGGCCGAGATCCCCGCGAAGGCTGCTGAGGTCGTCGCGAAGGCTGCCGAGGTTCTCCGCGAAGACAGACGAGGCTCCGGCAAGGACATCCGGCATGCCGGAAAAGGCTGCTGAGGTTCCCGGCAAAGGGGAATGAGCCCCCGAAGGACCGTCGCCCTCAGACCGGCGGCTTCTCGGAGGATTCGGGAGCCTCGTCCTCCTTCTTGTCCTCTTTCTTCTCGCGCCGGCCGAAGAAGTATTGGAAGGCGTCGACCTCCGGCTTGTCCTTGACCTCTTCCTTTTCTTTCTTCTCCGTGGCCGGCCCCTCCTTGGCGGGGGCCTTGGCTTCCTCGCGGCCGAAGAAGTGCCGGAAGGCATCCGGCTTTTCTTTCGGGGCCTCGGCGGCCGGAGCCGCCGCCGGCACCGGCTCGACCGGCAGAGTGTCTTGCGGCTCGAGGCTCTCCGAGCGCTTCGCCTCGACCCGCTCGGAGGCGGCGGGCGCGGGCACCGGCGCCAGGGCCAGGGTCTTGTAGCGCTCCGCCTCCTCCTTGCGCCCCAGCTTCTCCGCGGCGAGCGCCGCCCAGAGGTAGGCGTCGGCCTTCTGTCCGCCGTCCAGGGTCGCGGCCGCCCTTTCAAAGTGGGACAACGCCGCGCCGTAGTCGCCGCCCGTGGCGGCCGCCTTGCCCTGGGACAGGGCCTCCAGGCCCGAGGAATCCTGCGCCCAGGCGCCGGAAGCGAGACAGAGGACCAGCACGAAGAGGGTGAAGCGGAGGGGGCTCATGCCGCCATTCTAGCAGCTCCCTGTCCCTTCGAGCCGCTTGCCAGGAATAGGGTGGGGGGGTATATTAGTTATGGTCTGACGAACGGACGAAGAAAGGAGGAAAACCGTGGAAAGACTTCAACTTCGGATCCAGGGCATGAGCTGCGGTCACTGCGTCTCCCGGGTCCGCGAAGGGCTCGCCCGCGTGCCGGGCGTCGAGGTGGGGGCGGTCGAGGTCGGCCGCGCCGAGTTGCGCTACGACCCCGCGGCGGTATCGATGGACCGCATCCGGCAGGCCGTCGAAGACCTCGGCTACGAGGTGGTCGAGGCCGGGAGGGCGGCATGACTCCCCAGGACTGGATCGTCGTGCTCGCCGGAGCGGCCGCCATCGCCTGGGTGAACTGGTACTTCTTCCTGGCCCGGCGGCCGGCGGCCACGGCGAAGGAAGCGGGCGGCGTGCAGGAGGTCACCATCGCGGTGCAGGGGGGCTACGACCCGGCCGAGGTGAAGGTGCGCAAGGGCTCCCCGGTGCGCCTGGTGTTCGACCGCCGCGAGACCTCGTCGTGCTCGGAGGAGGTGGTGATCCCGGACTTCGGCATCCGCCGCTTCCTGCCCGCTTTCCAGAAGACCGCGGTCGAGCTGACGCCGGAGAAGCCGGGGACTTATGAGTTCACCTGCGGCATGAGCATGTTGCGGGGCCGGCTGGTGGTGAGCTGAAGAGATAGAAGGACGCGCAGGACGGCAGAGACAGAAAGGACAGACCATGGCTACCTTGACCGAGACGCAGACACCCCACCACCACGCTCCGCCAGCCTCCAATGGCGAGGCAACGCGGGTCACCTTTCCGGTGACGGGGATGACCTGCGCCGGCTGCCAGGCGGGGGTGCAGAAGGCGCTGGAG
>DATAHG010000353.1:0-1597 GCA_036263295.1 Thermoanaerobaculia bacterium
GCTCCGCTCGACCCTCCTGCGGCTCGGCCCGGAGGAGCACGTCGCCCTGTTCACCATGCACCACATCGTGTCGGACGGCTGGTCCATGGGCGTGCTGGTGCGGGAAGTGGCGGCTTTCTATGCCGCCGAGCTGGAGGGGCGACCGGCCGCCCTGCCGCCGCTGCCGGTGCAGTACGCCGACTTCTCCCGCTGGCAGCGCGACTGGCTGCGCGGCGAGGTGCTGGAGACCCAACTCGCCTACTGGCGCGAGCGCCTGGCCGGGGCGCCGCCGGCGCTCAACCTGCCGGCCGACCGGCCGCGCTCGGCCCGTACCACCGGCCGGGGGGGCCTGCTGCCGGTCCACGTGCCGGCCGCCACCGCCGCCGGGCTCACCGCCCTGGCCCGCCAGGAGGGGGCGACCCTGTTCATGGTCCTGCTGGCGGGTTGGAAGGCCCTGCTTCATCGGTACACCGGCGAGACCGACCTCCTGGTCGGCACCGCCATCGCCAACCGCAACCGCGCCGAGATCGAGGGTCTGATCGGCTTCTTCGTGAACACCCTGGTCCTGCGGACCGACCTGGCGGGGGCGCCGGACCTGGCGACCTTCCTCGGCCGGGTGCGGGAGACCACGCTGGGGGCGTACGTCCACCAGGATCTCCCCTTCGAGCGCCTGGTCGAGGAGCTGGCGCCGGACCGCAGCCTCGCGCACACGCCGTTCTTCCAGGTCATGCTCGTCCTCCAGAACACCCCGCTGGGGACCCTCGACCTGCCAGGTGTGACGATGGAGCCATTCGCGGCGCGGTCCACCTCGGCGGCCTTCGAGCTGAACCTGTCGGCCATGGAGCTGGGCCCCGGCAACGGCATCGGCGGCACGCTGGAGTTCGACCGCGACCTCTTCGAGCCGGCCACGGCCGGGCGCCTCGCCGGTCACTTCGTGACCCTGCTGGGCGGGATCGCCGAGGAGCCGCGCCGGCCGGTGGCCGACCTGCCCCTCCTTCCAGAGGCCGAGCGGCGGCAGATCCTGGACGAGTGGAACGGGGAGGCGGGGGATCACTTCCCGCCGGCCTGCCTGCACGACCTGTTCGCGGCCCAGGCTACCCGGACGCCGGACGCCCTGGCTCTCGATGGCCCCGGGGGGAGGGCGACCTACGCCAAGCTGGCGGACCGGGTGCGCCGGCTCGCCGGGTTCCTGCGTGGGATCGGGGTGGGACCGGAGGTGCCGGTCGGGGTCTGCGCCGGCAGCTCGGCCGAGATGGTAACCGCCATGCTCGCCACCTGGACGGCCGGCGGGGCGTACCTGCCGATCGATCCGGCCTATCCGGCGGAGCGCAAGGCTTTCCTGCTGGAGGATTCGGGGGCGCTGGCGGTGCTGTTCGAGCGGGGGGTGGAGGTGCCGGATGTGGGGATTCCTGCCTACGAAATTGGGGAGGGGGCGCCCTCTCCCGCGGAGCGGGGGAGGGTCGGGGAGGGGGCGGTTCCTCAAAACACCGCCTGGATCGTCTACACCTCCGGCTCGACCGGCCGTCCCAAGGGGGTGATGATCGAGCACCAGACCGCGGCCGACTATCTGCGGACCGTCGCCCGCGTCTGGGAGCTGGGGCGGGGAGAGCGCGTCCTC
>DATAHG010000354.1:0-15022 GCA_036263295.1 Thermoanaerobaculia bacterium
AGAGAGCGGCGAGCCAAGCGGTGATCCTCCCGTCGAGAGTACGGCTCCGGGGACGGTCCGGATGAGGATCGTACCCCGGCGGAGAATCCGTCAAGCGCCGCCGCGGAGGGCTTCCAGCTCGCGCCGGAGGCGGGCGTTCTCGTCTTCAAGAGCTTGGGTCCGGCTTTCCAGGACAGCCTGGCGCTCCTGGACCTCATCGCTCCGAAGCAGGAGCGTACCGGAAGCGGCGTCGATCAGCCGGAGCCGCTCTCCCTCCCGGCGGATGCGGAGGCCCAACGTCCGGGCTTCCAGGGAGCCGTCCGGGCCGGGCTCGATCGGCTCATACTGGCCGCGGACCAGCCGGTAGCCTTGCAGCGGCGGCTTCGTCTCCCCCAGCGGATCGAACTGGAAGTATTCCTCGACGCCAATGCGGGCATAGAGATCCTTCTTCTTGCCGGCGTCAATCCGCCAGGTGCTGGGGGAGGTGATCTCGGCCACCCAACAAGGGGGCCGCCCCTCCTCCCACACCTTGTAGGTCCGCCGCAGCCCGGCGGGGACCCCCTTCGCCACGAAGGCATCCGGCACCACGGAGTACCGCGGGTTCCCCTCGACGTAGTAGATGAACTGGTCGCCGCAGACACAGACGTCCTGGACACCCCGGTAACGGTCGTTCAGCGCAAAGAGGAGATCCATGATCTCCCTCACATGGACCCCGGTCTCCCCCATCGGCTCGTCGTCGGACTCCGGATAATGGACAGGTTCGCGTAGCGGGTACGCTGTCATGACGACCTTCCTTCCTCCGAACGGCGGTCCATAACGGCTTGCTGGCGGCCCCTCGGCGGCATGACTTTCAACGACAAGTCTAGCATGCCGCTCCGGCACCGGAGACCTATTTCTTGAGACCGATCTCCCGCAACCGCTGATCCAGGAACTCGCCCGCGGTGATCGGCGGATACTTGGGCGGGTTCTCGTCGGACACGAAACGCGGGTTGATCGTCAGATCGCACGACGAGTACGGGTGGACGAAGAACGGCATCGAGTAGCGGTCCCGGGGGCTGCCGTTGGGCGGATTGACCACCCGGTGGGTGGTGGCCGGCACCACCTCGTTGGTAAAGCGGGAGAGCATGTCCCCGGCGTCCACCACGATCTGCCCTTCGCCGGACTGCACCGGCAGCCACTCGCCTTCGCGGGTCAGGATCTCCAGCCCCGAGTCGGTGGCCTCGCAGAGCAGGGTGATGAGGTTGATGTCCTCGTGCGCCGCGGCGCGGACCGCCGGGAGCTGCTCCGGCCGCACCGCCGGGTAGTGGATGATCCGCAGGATGCTGTTGCCCCACTCCATCATCGAGGCGAAGGTCTCGCGCGGCATCTCGAAATACTCGGCCAGGGCGAACAGGAGGTTCTCCGCCACCCGCTCCAGGCTCTTGTAGAGCCGGATGGTCGGCTCATGGATCTCCGGGATCTCCTGCGGCCAGAGATTGCCCGGGTACTCGGCCCGGTAGGGGTGCCCCTCGGGGAGGTCCTGCCCGACGTGCCAGAACTCCTTGAGGTCGGGCAGCGGGTTGTCCTTGGCGTGCTCGACGCCGAACGGGGTGAAGCCCCGGGCGCCGCCGGCCGCCCCGGCATACCGGGCCTTCACCTCCTCGGGCAGGGCGAAGAAGCGCTGCCAGAGCTGGTAGGTGCCGCGGATCAGGCTGGGGTCGATGCCGTGCCCCTCCACGTTGAGGAACCCGAACTCCTTGAGCCCCTCGCCCAGGGTCTGCACCATGCGGGACCGGGCGTCGCCTCCCCCGGAGGTGTAGTCGTTCAGATCGATCGTCGGGATGCTGCGACTGGCTGAGACGGCTGCGGTGCTCATAGGGTCGGGTCTCCAGTTGGGGTCCGGACGGCGGACGCTCGAATGCTATCATCGCGCGTTCCTCGGCTCCCCATCCCCGGGGCGCCGCTTCTTTGTCGAGATCTTCAGACCCGCATGCCCCCCGCCGTCCTCCTGAGCTGTGAATCCGTCAGCAAGGGCTTTACCGCCCGGCCGCTGTTCGAAAACCTGTCGTTCGGCCTATCCGAAGGGGACCGCGCCGGGCTCATCGGACCGAACGGGTCCGGCAAATCGACCTTCCTGCGGATCCTCGCCGGACTCGAGGATCCGGACACCGGCAGCCGGGCCCTGCGCCGCGGCACCCGCCTGGGCTACGTCCCCCAGGATCCGGCCTTCCCACCGGGCCAGAGCGTCGAGGAGGTCCTCACCGCCGCCCTCGCCAACGATCCCGCCGAGGACTTCGAGAAGGCCACCCGCGTCGCGGTCACCCTCGGCAAGGCGGGGTTCCAGGATCCTTCCCAAACCGTGGATGTCCTGTCCGGCGGCTGGCGCAAGCGCCTGGCGATCGCCCGCGAGCTGGTCAAGCAGCCCGACGTCCTGCTCCTCGACGAGCCCACCAACCATCTCGACGTCGAGGGGGTCCTCTGGCTGGAGGAGCTGCTGCGCGGCGAGTCGCTGGCCTGCCTGGTGGTGAGCCACGACCGCTACTTCCTGGAGAACGTCGCCACCCGCATGGTGGAGATCGACCACCGTTACCCCGAGGGGCTCTTCCAGGCTCCGGGCAAATACAGCGACTTCCTGGAGCGGCGCGACGAGATCCTGCGCAACCAGGCCGAGTATCAGGCGTCTCTCGCCAACCGGGTGCGCCGCGAGGTGGAGTGGCTGAAGCGTGGCGCCAAGGCGCGCACCACCAAGGCCAAGGGGCGCATCCAGGAGGCCGAGCGGCTGATCTCCGAGCTGCAGGAGATGAAGGAGCGCACCGGGCCGGCCACGAACGCCCGGGTCGGCCTCGACTTCAACGCGTCGGACCGCAAGACCAAGAAGCTCCTGGTCGCCCACGGCCTCGCCAAGTCGTTCGGCGACCGGCGGATCCTCTCCGGCCTCGACCTCAAGCTCACCCCGGGGTTGCGGCTCGGTCTGCTCGGCCCCAACGGCAGCGGCAAGACCACCCTGCTCTCCCTGCTCGACGGCACCCTGCAACCCGACCGCGGCTCGATCGAGCGGGCCGACCGCCTGCGCGTCGTCCGCTTCGAGCAGGACCGCGACACCCTGGACCGCGGCGTCTCCCTGCGCCGGGCCCTCGCCCCGGAAGGGGACTCCGTGGTCTACCAGGACCGCTCCATCCACGTCGCCTCCTGGGCCAAGCGCTTTCTCTTCCGCGCCGAGCAGCTCGACACCCCGGTCTCCCGGCTGTCCGGAGGCGAGCAGGCCCGCATCCTGATCGCCCGCCTGATGCTGCGGCCGGCCGACCTGCTGATCCTCGACGAGCCGACCAACGATCTGGACATCCCGACCCTGGAGGTGCTGGAGGAGAGTCTCCTGGAGTTCCCCGGCGCGCTGGTCCTCGTCACCCACGACCGCTATCTGCTGGAGAACGTCTCGACCTTCGTCCTGGCCCTCGACGGCAAGGGCGGGGCCCAGTACTTCGCCGACTACGCCCAGTGGGAGGAGCACCGCAAGGCCGCCGAGGCCCCGGTCAAACCGGCCGCCCCCAAGCCGGCGCCGGCCGCTACGGCCGAAGCGAAGCCCGCGGCCAAGAAGCTCTCCTACAAGGAGAAGCTCGAATGGGAGGGGATGGAAGGGCGGATCACGGCGGCCGAGGAGGCCCTGGCCGAGGCCCAGCGCGGGGTGGAGGATCCCGCCGTGGCCACCAACGCCGCCGAGCTGCGGCTACGCTGCGAAGTGATGGAAAAGGCGCGCCAGGAGGTCGATCGCCTCTACGCGCGCTGGACCGAGCTGGAAGAAAAGCAGAAGTAAGACCGAAGTCTTGCCGGGTGTCAGGTCGAGCTCTTGCCGAGCTCGGCGAACATCCGCCGCACCGTGTCCTCGATCTTGCGCTCGACCTCCTCGGCCGTGACGTAGACCGGCGCGGCCGAAGAGGCGGACGGCTGCGGGACGGCGCCTTCGGGGACGAGGCCGCGCAGGGCCGCGGCGGCCGGGGTGAGCGGCTGGGAGTCCTCGGGGAACGCCATGCGGAAGAACTCCCCGGGTTGCAGGCCCAGCGCCTCGACGATGCGGACGAGCTGGTCCACCTTGAGATCGATCACCCCATGGAACAGCCGGCTGAGGTAGCTCGGGCTCACCCCCAGCCGCTTCGCGAGGTCGCGGTGCTTGACGTCCAGCATCCGCATCGCCTTGCGCAGAAGGCTCATCAGCCTTTCGCTCTCCGAGTGATCCATGGCGGCGGGACGGGATCAGACGCCGAGCAGCTCTTCCAGGCGGCGGGTGAGGGTCTCGACCCGTCCCCGGACCTCCTGGCGCTCGGTCTCCCACTCGGCGCGGGCGCTCTCCGAGTCGGCGTCCCCGGCCGCGAGCCGTTCCTCCAGCTCCTCGATCCGGCGCCTCAGCTCCTGGCTCTGCCGGCGCTCCTCGGCCAGCGCCGCGTGGATCTCCTCCGCCGCCGCCCCGGGCTCCTCGGAGCCCCGCGCGGCCTCCAGCTCGATTTCCAGCTCTTCCACCCGGGCGGTGAGCTCGGCGTTCTGCTCGCGCAGCTCGGTGAGGCGGCTCGCCGCCTCGCGCACCCGGGACTCCAGACCTTCCAACCACTCGATCTGCACTGCGGTTCTACCCTCTCCAGCCGAAACGGCGCTCCAGCTCCTGCCGCAAAACGCTCTGGCGCTCGTTGACCTCGTCCTGCGTCAACGAACGCTCCCGCGAGTTGTAGAGGAACGACATGGTGGTGTTGACAGCCCCTTCAGGCACCCCCGGCCCCCGATAGCGGTCCTTGAGTCCGAACGAGACGAGGTCCGGCGGCGCCTGCTCGGCGGTCGCCCGGCGGATCTCCTCCCAGGAGGTGTCCAGCGAATGGGTCAGCGTGAAATCGGCCTCGATGCCGGGGAAGCGCGACGGCGCCTCGACCTCCAGCCCCTCGCGGCCCTCGCCGAGAGCGGCCATGGCGATCTCCGCCACGTAGAGGGGATACCCCTCCTCCGCCTCGACGCGGCCGAAGATGCCGATCAGGTCGGTGCCGCCGGCGGTGAACAGCGCGGCCGTGTTGCCGGGCAGCAGACCTGGCAGCGTGGCGGGCCGCGCCTCCAGCCGCACCCCCATCTCCTCGGCGAGGGTGTCGATCACCCCCTTGAGGTCGAAGAGGTCGAGCTCGACCTCGCGGTCCCAGGGGGTGCCGAGACGGCCGCCGCAGATCACGCCGAGGTGCTCCGGCTGGTCGGGCAGCTCGCCTTCCCGCGGGAAGAACACCGTCGCCACCTCGAACAGCCGCACCGCCCGCAGGCCGCGGCGCTGGTTGAAGCGGGCGCTCTCCACCAGGTTGGGGATCAGCGAGCGCCGCATCACCGAGTAGCGCTCCGACAGCGGATTGACCAGGGGGATCGCGGCCGTCTCCGGCCGCAGGCTCGGGAAGGCGGCGTCGGCCGCCGGATCCTGGAAGGCGAAGTTGATCGCCTCGGCGTAGCCGCACGAGGCCAGATGGCGGCGCACCCGGGCGCGGCGGATCTGGACCGGCGTGCGCGGCCCGTCGGAGCCCGAGACCGCCGGCAGGGCCGACGGGATCGAATCGAAGCCGTGGATCCGCAGCACCTCCTCGTAGAAGTCCTGGGGGTAGACCTCGTGCGGCGGCTCCGGCCGCGGCTCGAAGTCGAAGTAGCGCCAGGAGGGGACGGTCACCTGCCAGGCTCCCGCTCCCGCCGGCTCTAGCTCGAAACCGAGCCCGCCGAGCCAGCGCTCGACGTCGGCGGCGCCGATCTCGGCCCCGGCGAAGCCCTCCAGACGGGCGAGTTCCAGGGTGCCGTGGCGCCGCCAGTCGGCGCCGTCCGCCCGCACGTCCACCTCCCCGGCGAGCACCGTGCCCCCGGCCAGCTCGGCGAAGAGAACGGCGGCGCGGCTCGCCGCCGCGGCGCAGGCCTCCGGATCGGCGCCGCGCTCGAAGCGGTGGCTGGCATCGGTGTGCATGCCCAGCCGGCGGGCGGTGACGCGCACCGCCTTGCGGTCGAAGTGGGCGCTCTCGAGCAGGATGTCGCGGGTGGCGTCGGTGACCTCGGATTCGAGGCCGCCCATCACTCCGGCCAGGGCGACCGGACGCTCGGCGTCGGCGATGATCAGGGACTCCCCGTCGAGCTCGCGGTCCTGGCCGTCCAGAGTGGTGAGGCGCTCCCCGGGACGGGCGCGGCGCACCACGATCGTGCCCTCGGCGATCTTGTCGAGGTCAAAGGCGTGCAGCGGCTGGCCGGTCTCCCAGAGGACGAAGTTGGTGATGTCCACCACGTTGTTGATCGAGCGCAGGCCGATCGACTCCAGGCGGCGGCGCAGCCAGTCCGGGCTCGGCCCCACCTTCACGCCGCGGATCACCCGGGCGACGTAGCGCGGGCACCCCGCCGGATCCTCGATCCGGACGCGGGCGGCCGCGGAGGCCGCCTCCGAAGTCTCCGCCGGCGCGGCCGGCGGCCGCTTCAGCGGACGGTCGTAGAGCACCGCGATCTCGCGGGCGACGCCGAGATGGTTCATGCAGTCCGGCCGGTTGGTGGTGACGTCGATGTCGAGGACGAAGTCGTCCCCCTTTGCCTCCATCGTCTCGACCGCGAGGCCGGCGAGGGTCAGCCGCCGCGCCAGCTCCGCGGTATCGGCGGGCAATTCCACGTATTCGGCGAGCCAGTTTCGCGAGAAGAGCATCAGCCGTGTACCTGGCGCAACAGGCGCTCGTCGTTTTCGAACAGGATCCGGATGTTCGGGATGTCGTAGCGCGCCAT
The DNA here is from genome assembly GCA_036263295.1 of Thermoanaerobaculia bacterium. Taxonomy (GTDB): domain Bacteria; phylum Acidobacteriota; class Thermoanaerobaculia; order Multivoradales; family UBA5704; genus DATAHG01. The sequence continues at coordinate 6,715 of DATAHG010000354.1, forward strand.
CGCCACCCGATCGACCCCGAGGCCGAAGGCGAAGCCGCTGTAGACGTCCGGATCGATGCCGCAGCCGGCCAGCACGCGCGGATCGACCATGCCGCAGCCCATGATCTCCATCCAGCCGCTGCCGGAGCAGACCTCGCACCCCTGGCCGCCGCAGAAGCGGCAGGTGATGTCCACCTCGGCCGAGGGCTCGGTGAACGGGAAGAAGCTCGGCCGCAGGCGCACCCCGGTGTCGGGGGTGAAGAGCCGCTTGACGAACGCTTCCAGGGTCCCCTTGAGGTGGCCGACGGTGATCCCCTTGTCCACCACCAGCGCCTCGATCTGGTGGAACATCGGCGAGTGCCGCAGGTCGTTGTCGTGGCGGAAGACGCGCCCCGGGCAGATCACCCGGATCGGCGGCTTCCTCGACAGCATCGTGCGGATCTGCACCGGCGAGGTGTGGGTGCGCAGGAGCTGGCTGCCGCCCAGGAAGAAGGTGTCCTGGGTGTCGCGCGCCGGATGGTCGCGCGGGAAGTTCAGCTTCTCGAAGTTGTAGTAGTCGTCCTCGGCGTCCGGCCCTTCGGCGACGCTGTAGCCCATGGCGCGGAAGATCTCCTCCATCTCCTGGTTGACCAGGGTGACGGGGTGGAGGCTGCCGACCGAGGGGCGCCGCCCGGGCAGGGTGACGTCGATGGCCGCCCGTTGGCGGGCGGCCTCCTTTTCCCGGGCAGTGAGGGTCTCGTCCAGCTCGGCGAGCCGGCGCTCGGCGTGCTCCTTGAGGGAGTTGACCGCCTGGCCGTAAGCGCGGCGCGCCGCCGGCTCCACCTCGTTGAGGCGGGCCAGCAGCGTGCGCACGATGCCCTGCTTGCGGCCGGCCCAGCGCAGGCGCAGCTCTTCCCAGGCCGGACGGCCATCCACCGCCTCGGCCTCGCGGTCGAGCTGCGCGGCGAGGCCGGCGATCCCCTCCGGCGTGTTGGGCGTCAGGGCCTCCGGCGACGCGGCCGGATCGCCCGTCATGTCAGGACTCCGCCGGGGCGGGCCGGGTCTCCCCCAGGGCGAGCCTGGCGGCCTCGGCGATGGCGCCGAACGCCTGCGCGTCGCGCACCGCGATGTCGGCCAGGACCTTGCGGTCGAGGTCCGAGCCGGCGGCCTTGAGGCCGGCGATCAGGCGGCTGTAGGAGAGCCCGTGAAGACGCGCGGCGGCGTTGATCCGGATGATCCAGAGGCTCCGGAGCTGACGCTTCTTCTGCCGGCGGTCGCGGTAGGCGTAATTGAGGGCCTTGTCCACCGCCTGCTTCGCCATGCGGTGGCTCTTGGACTTCATGCCATAAAAGCCACTGGCGAGATCCAGGATCTTCTTGCGGCGCTGGACGCGGTTGTTTCCACGCTTGACACGTGCCATTTTTCGACCTCGTTTCTGCTCCGCCCCGGGAGGGAGGAGCGATCAAGCCCGGTCCCACCGCATGACGGGTGGCGGGCCACAACCCCCGGTGGACAGGTCCCCCACCGGCGGTCGCTCGGTTCTGCTGTCTGGCTCCCCGCGACGGGGAACCCGGAAACACGTCTACTGGTGCAACATCTCTTTGATGGTGGCTGCGAAGCCGGGGGCGACGGTGGTCGCCTTGCGCAGATTGCGCTTCCGCTTCGTGGTCTTCTTGGTCAGGATGTGGCTGTGCATCGATTGATGCCGCATGACCTTGCCACCCGCCGTGACCTTGAACCGCTTCGCTGCACCCTTGTGCGTCTTCTGCTTCGGCAAGGGTCGCTCCTTTCTCTCGATCTGCTCTGAAAAACAAGTCAGTCCCGTGCCGGCCGGCAAAGCCGGTCAGCCGGGCTGGTGGTCTGCTCCGCTCCTCGATGCCGGCGAATCCGGCGGGCCTAGCTCGCGTCCGGCTTCCGGGTTCCGGACGAAGCCGGAGCCTGGGCTGGAGCGGCCGAGCGGGGCTGGCCGAAGATCACATGCATCCGGTTCCCCGCCATCTCGGGCGAAGATTCTAGCACTCCCTTGTCCTTCAAGTCTTCCGCCAGCCGCCGCAGCAGCTTGTGGCCGAGGTCCTGGCGCGCCATCTCGCGGCCCCGGAACTGGACGGTCGCCTTGACCTTGTCCCCCTCTTCCAGGAAGCGGATCGCGTTCTTCAGCTTGAAGTCGTAGTCGTGCTCATCGATGTTGGGCCGGAACTTGACCTCTTTCACATGGATGATCTTCTGCTTGCGCTTCGACTCGTGCGCCTTCTTCTTCTGCTGGTAGAGGAACTTGCCGAAGTCCATGATGCGGCAGACCGGCGGCTTGGCCGTCGGCGCTACCTCCACCAGGTCGAGGGCCTGCTCCTGGGCTCGCCGCAGGGCCTCCTCGATCGGCACGATCCCCGCCTGCGATCCATCGGCGTCTACCAGACGTACTTCGCGAACTCGAATTCTGTCGTTGACACGCGCTGTCTTGTCGATACTCAGCTCACCCCCTGGGAGCTCCGGGACTCAGGCCCGGATTGGATGAACAATGCCGGACTCCTTTCTCGAAAGTTCTGGTCTCGAAAATTCTGGTATAGAGATTACAGCTCCCGGCTGCGTTCCGCTACGAGACCGCGCAACCGGTCGAGGAATCCGGCGACCGGCAGGACGCCGAGATCCTCCCCCGCGCGACGCCGGACCGACACCGTGCCGTCCTCCTGCTCGCGCGTCCCCACCACCAGCATGTACGGAATCTTCTGGAGCTGCGACTCGCGGATCCGATAGCCGAGCTTCTCGTTCCGGTCGTCGAGCTCCACCCGGACGCCGGCCGCCGCGAGCTGGTCGCGCACCTGGACGGCGTACTCCGAGAGCTTCTCCGAGATCGGCAGCACCACCGCCTGCACCGGCGCCAGCCAGAGCGGGAAGGCGCCGCCGGTCTGCTCGATCAGGATCGCCATGAAGCGCTCGATCGAGCCCAGCATGGCGCGGTGGATCATCACCGGCGGGTGCTCGCCGCCGTCCGCCCCGACATAGGTCAGGCCGAAGCGCGCCGGCATCTGGTAGTCGAGCTGCACGGTGCCGAGCTGCCAGGTGCGGCCGAGCGCGTCGGAGACATGGAAGTCGATCTTCGGGCCGTAGAAGGCGCCGTCGCCCGGGTTGATCCGGTAGGCGATGCCGCGCCCGTCCAGGGCCGACTTCAGGGCCCCCTCGGCGTGCGCCCACGTCTCGTCCGAGCCGATCGACTTGGCCGGCCGGGTCGAAACCTCGATCCCGACGTCGCCAAACCCAAAGGTGCGGTAGACCTCCTGGATCATCTCCGCCACCGCCACCACCTCCTGCTCGATCTGCTCCTCGGTGCAGAAGATGTGGGCGTCGTCCTGCGAGAACGAGCGCACCCGGAACATGCCGGCGGTGACGCCGCTGCGCTCATAGCGGTGGAGCCGCCCGAAGTCCGCGTAGCGGATCGGCAGGTCGCGGTACGAACGCAGGCGCGTGCCGAAGATCAGGCAGTGGGTCGGGCAGTTCATCGGCTTGACCGCGTAGTGCCGCTCGTCGGCCTCGATGAAGAACATGTTGTCGCCGTAGTTGGCGGCATGCCCGGAGGTCTTCCACAGCTCGACGTCGAGGACCTGCGGCGTGATCACCTCGCCGTAGCCGAAGCGCCGGTAGAGGTCGCGCACGTAGTCGATCAGCCCGTTGTAGACCACCGCCCCCTTGGGATGCAGGAACGGCGAGGCCGGCGCCACCGGGTTGAAGCTGAACAGGTCCAGCTCCTGGCCGAGGCGGCGGTGGTCGCGCGCCCGCGCCAGCTCGACCTGCTCGAGGTAGGCGTCGAGCTCCTTCTGGGTGACGAAGGCGGTGCCGTAGATGCGCTGCAGCCGCTCGTTCTTTTCGTCCCCCTTCCAGAAGACGCCCGAGGCGTCCAACAGTTTCACGGCGCCGATCTGCGACAGGCGCTGCACGTGCGGCCCGCGGCAGAGATCGACGAACGGACCGTCGCGAAAGAGGGTGATGGTCTCCCCCTCGGGGATGTCCTTGAGGCGCTCGACCTTGAGGGTCTCCCCGAGGTCGCGGAAGACCTTCTCGGCCTCCTCGCGGCTCACCTCGATCCGCTCGAAGGGGTGATCCTCGGTGAGGATCTCCCTCATCTTGGCCTCGATGCGCTCGAGGTCCTCCGGCGTGAAGGCGCGCGGAAAGCGGATGTCGTACTGGAACTTCTCCGAGTGGTCCTGGCGCCCGGCGTCGATCTCGGCCTCCGGCCAGAGACGCTTCACCGCGTCGGCCAGGACGTGCTCGGCGCTGTGGCGGACGAACTCGCCGGCCTCCGGGCTCTTCACCGTGAACAGGCGGAACGCCCCGCCGCGGGAGAGCGGAGTGCGCAGATCGATCTTCTGGCCGTCGAGCTCGGCGCCCACGGCGTCGCGCGACAGGCGCGGACCGATCGAGGACGCCACTTCGAGCGGCGTGGTGCCCGGCGCGACCTCCCGAAGGGAGCCGTCCGGCAGCGTGAGGCGGAGAGCCTCCGTCATCTTGACCCCTTCATCGAGGCAGGTCTCAACAAGCGAAATTTCGCGGGCCAGAGCCCAGGAGGTGGGACTTCACGAGCGGAAGATGTGGTAGGCGCTAGCGGGCTCGAACCGCTGACCTCTACCGTGTGAAGGTAGCGCTCTAACCAACTGAGCTAAGCGCCTGTGCATTCATCGGAAACCGTCGACCGGTCGGACCTGGGTCTGATCTAGATCTATAATAATTGGTAGGCCCGAGCGGACTTGAACCGCTGACCTCTACGATGTCAACGTAGCGCTCTAACCAACTGAGCTACGGGCCTTTGTTATTCCTGTCCGGGCGGCCGTCCAGGGAGTCGAGAGGCTAGCAAACCGCTTCGCGGGTTGTCAATGCCCTTCTGAATGCCGGACGCTTCATCCAAAATTCCGGATAAAATGATCCGGCGGTTTGGATCGGACGCCGCCCCAGAATCGAACGAAAGGCTATAAAACCTGTGATTCCAGGCATTTGCAATAACTCCCATGCGGGCATGAAAAGTGCTACGCCCAGACTGTCGGAGTTCTTACCATCGGATCGGCAAGCTCACAGTTTGACCGAGCCGCAGTTCCGATCGGCGAGCGTAAACCAACCAAAGGAGACAAACGCATGAAACAATCCCGTTGGCTGGCCCTGGTGCTCCTGTTAGCACTGCCAGCGCTGGCATTCGGCCAGGCCCAGACCACCGGCCGAATCACCGGCCGGGTGGTCGACGACCAGGGCAACCCGGTCCCCAACGCCACAGTCACCGCGACCAACGAAGAGACGCAGATCACCCGCACGACGACCTCGTCGGCGTCGGGCGACTTCCTCTTCGCCCTGCTGCCCACGGGCGGCTACACGGTCACGATCGAAGCCACCGGCAAGCAGCCGCAGGTCTACCGCCTGTCGCTGGGCATCGGCCAGACCGCTCCGGTCAACGCCACCTTGCTGCCGGGCGATGTGATCACCGAGGAAATCACGGTCACGGGCGACCAGACCGCCCTCGAAACCACCACGGTGGGCGAGAGCTTCGACTACGAGCAGCAGGTCGAGCAGCTCCCGATCACCAGCCGTGAGATCGAGGACGTCGCCCAATACTCGCCGAACATCTCGTACGGCCCGACCGGCGGCACGCTGGCGATCTCGGGCGCGCCTTCGTTCGACACCACGGTGTTGCTCGACGGCGCCGAGATCTCGGACCCGTACTTCGGCTCCGCGCCGGTCGTCTACCTCGAGGACGCCATCGACGAGGTTCAGGTCCTGACCTCGGGCGTCAGCGCCCGTTACGGCCGGTTCCAGGGCGGCATCATCAACGCCGTCACCAAGTCGGGCAGCAACGAGTTCGAAGGGACTCTGCGCACCGAGTTCGACAACCAGAAGTGGAACTCGCAGACGCCGTTCGAAGAGGAGCAGACCGACAACCTCAACAAGACCTACCAGGCGACCCTCGGCGGCTACATCGTCAAGGACCGTCTCTGGTTCTTCCTCGGCGGCCGGACCATCCCGACCAGCTCGGAGACGTTCACCGCGGGCTTCACCAACGAGCCGTTCACCTCCACCACGGAGGAGGACCGCTACCAGGCCAAGATCCGCGGCGCCATCACCGAGAACCACCTGGTCGACATCAGCTACCTGAACTTCGATCAGACCACCACGAACGACGACGGCCTCGCCGCCGGTGAGGCGCGCGCGCTCGACACGCGCTCCGATCCGCGCGAGACCTGGACCCTCCAGTACCAGGGAGTGCTCACCTCGAACACCTTCCTCGAGCTGCAGGCCACCCAGAAGAACGTCGACATCGCGCTGGGCGGCGACCCCTCCCGGGGTGACCCGTTCCTCGATCTGAACGAGTTCTTCAACTACAACAACGGCTGGTGGGACTTCAACGACCCCTCGGAGCGCAACTCCGAGACGGCCAACATCAACGTCACCCACTCGCTTACCACGGAGCGGGTCGGCACCCACACGCTGGAGGGCGGCGTCCAGTACGTCAACTCCATCACCGGCGGTGAGAACCGCCAGTCCTCCACCGGCTACAACCTCCTGGCCTTCAACTCCTTCGGCGACTTCGCCGTAGAGCAGCCCGACGGCACCCTGCGCTACAACCTGCACAGCCAGGACGCCGTGCGCTGGGTCGCCCTGCCGCTCGGCGGCGATCAGGAAGTGAAGAACACCGCGGTGTTCCTCCAGGACACGATCAACCTCAACAAGCTGCGCCTCGACCTCGGCGTCCGTTATGAGCAGTACGACGGCTCGGGTCCGCTGCCCGAGAGCGACATGTCGTTCGACGACATCGCGCCGCGCCTGGGCGCCACCTACAACATCAACCAGAACTGGCAGGTGCAGGGCAGCTACGGCAAGTACATCAGCCGTTTCAACGACAACTACGCCAGCCAGATCACCTCGGTCGGCGGCGCGCCCCGCATCGAGACGTTCTACCTCGGCCCCGACCTGCTCGGCGTGACCGCGGCGGAGCTCTCGGCCGCGCTGCGCAACGAAGCCTACTGGCCGATCGTCACCGGCTACATCAGCCCGGCGTTCCCGACTTCGTTCCTGGCGGACGACATCTCCGCGCCCTACGCCAATGAGCTGAACTTCTCGGTCCGCCACGCGCTGCCGCGCAACTCCGGCTCGCTCGTGCTGGCCTACGTCAACCGCGACTACAAGGACCTGATCGACGACTTCGTCGGCGGCGTCTGCGACGAGTTCGGCTTCAACTTCGGCGAGGCCTGCCCCGCCGGCAACTTCACCGAGGTGCCGGGCGACATCGTGGTCGACACCACGGTCTGGGCCAACAACCCCAACGCCCACCGCGAGTACAACGCGTTCAACCTGGTGTTCGACTATCGTCCGAACACCAAGTGGCAGCTCGGCGGCAACTACACCTACAGCACCCTCAAGGGCAACTACGAGGGTGAGAACTCCAACCAGCCGGCCTCCGGCTCGCCGCTCGGCAACTACGAGCGCTCCGAGAACATCGGCGCCGCCACGCCCGACGGCTACCTGTCCGGCGACATCCGGAACCGCGCCGTGCTCTACGGCAACTACCGTCTCGACTTCCAGCGCGCCGGCACCCTGTCGCTCGGCTCGCTCTTCCTCTACCAGTCCGGCTTCCCGTACAGCCTCACGGCCTCGGTCCCCCGGGCCGACATCCCTGAGTACCTGAACGAGGCCGGCAACTACACCTACTACTTCGGTGGCCGCAACACCCGGCGCTTCGACGACTTCTGGCGCCTCGACGTGTCGGCCCGCTACGAGGTGCCGATCTACTCCCGCCTGAATCTGTTCCTCAAGGCGGCGGTGACCAACGTCCTCGACAACGACGCGGTGGTCAAGTTCGCGACCACCGGCCGCGCCGTCACCGGCGCCGACGGCCAGCTCACCTGGGTCCCCGTCGGCAACTGCGGCCTCGGCTCCGAGCCGTCCACGAGTTGCACCGGCTTCGGCCGCATCCGCAACCAGAACGACTACCAGAGCCCGCGCCGCTACCTCCTCACGGTCGGCCTCGACTTCTAAGCCGATCGCCTGAAGCACCAAAAAGGCCGCCGGGGCAACCCGGCGGCCTTTTTCTTTTGGTAGAACCTCGAATTGTTTGGTACAGCCTCGAATAAGACCCGGCCCAACGGGCCGGCAGAGCCCAGCCCAGGGCTTCGGCCGCAGGCCGATGCCCTGGGTCGGAATGGGCTCCCATCTACGGGCGGCCTGAAGGGCCGCGAGAACTGGTTCGCCCATCGGGATAGGGGGGGAGCCTCGCGGCCCCCGCCCCTCCCACACCACCGTGCGTACGGGTCCGTACACGGCGGTTCGGCTGGTTAAGCGGTTTTCCAGGTCTCCAAAGTTGGAAGTCCCAGGTGCTGAA
>DATAHG010000355.1:0-7334 GCA_036263295.1 Thermoanaerobaculia bacterium
GGCCCATCCCAGGGCCCGGCAGAGACGCTCGGCCAGGGCGGCGCGGGCCGGGAAGATCCCCCAGTCCGTCCGCCGCAGCAGCAGGTCCTCCAGATGGACGGCCGCCTGGCGCTCGGCGAGGCCGCGCAGGTGGTGGCGGGCGGCGTCCGGATCGCTTTCGGCCCGGTGGATCAGCTCGTCGAAGGTCCAGGGGGCGTCGGCGGCCGGGCGCGGGGTCGGACCGACCTCGGGCAGGCTGGATCCCGCGTGATCGAAGAGAGTCTCCAGGACCCGCACGGAGAGGGCGCGGGCGGTGGTGAGCTTGACCCCGGAGACGCTGATCAGGCCGCGGGGGCCGCCGTGGCGGCCGTGGTCGTAGATCACCGGCTTGGAGGCGGGGGTGTCCGCCGGCTGCCCCGGATGAGCCGGCTGCCCCGGCAGCCAGCCCCAGAAGACCCGCAGCACCTGCTCGGGGCGGGCGGCGAGGGAGGGCAGGGCGGCGTTGAGATCGGCCAGGAAGGAGTGGACCGCCTCCGGGCCGGGCGCCCCCTGCGCCGGTTCGGCCGCTCCGGCCGGAGCGGCGTAGGCGGTGCCGGCGAGGGTCCGCCCTTTCCAGGGGAGCACGAAAAAGGTCTGGGCCTTGGGACCGGCCGCCCGGCTCGGGGCTGCGGCGGCGATCGCCAGCGGGGCCGGAGGCTCGCGGTCCAGCAGGACGTTCCAGGCGAGCACGGAGCGGAACAGGCCGGGCACGTCGCGGTCGAAGCGCCGGGCCACCTGGCGGCACCAGGGGCCGGCGCAGTTGATGACGGCCTTGGTTGCGAAGAGCAGGCGCGCCCCGGTCAGGCGGTCCAGGGCCCGCAAGCCCGCCACCCGGCTCCCTCCGGGGGAGAGCCGCAGGTCGAGCGCCTCGGCGTAGTTGAGAACGCGCGCACCGCAGGCCGCGGCCCAGCGCAGGATCTCGATCACCAGGCGATGGGAGTCGGGCACCACGGCGTCGTGCCAGAGGGCGCCCCCGAGGAGACGATCGGGGCCGCCGGAGTCCACCCCCGGAAAGCGCTCGGCGGTCTCGCGCCGACCCAGCAGACGGCTGGCGGGCAGCCCCGGGTCCCGGGATCCCCGCAACAGCCCGTCGGCGGCGAGGGCGGCCCGCAACGGCAGGGGCCGGCGCAGAGGGCCGCCGCGCGGCGGATCGTAAAGCGGCATCAGGCAGGGGAGCGGCTCGACGAGGTCAGGGAACTCGCGCAGGAACCAGCGGCGCTCCCCCACCGATTCGCGGAAGCGTGGCAGATCGAGACTCTGGAGATAACGCAGGCCGCCGTGGACGATCCGCAGGCTGTTCCAGGAGGTGGCGCCGCCGAAGTCGCCGCGCTCCAGGAGCAGGGTCGAGAGGCCGCGCCGGGCCGCCTCGAGGGCGAGGGTGGCGCCCTGAATGCCGCCGCCGACGATCGCGAGGTCGTAGCTGCCGGCCGCCACGAGCTCCGGGTCACGGCGCAGGTCCACGGGGAACCCGGGGTCGCTCATAGGAAGGCGGAGGGGTGCCGCATCCGCAGGGCGGACTGGTCGCGGCAGAAATCGAGGAAACCGCTGCAGCGTCCGAAGGGCTTGGGCCGCTCGCCGAGCTGCCGCACCCGGCGCAGGGCGGCGGACAGGGTGGCGGCGGGCCGGAGCGGGTCGAGCTCGGACTCCAACAGATCCAGCAGGAAGCCGTAGGAGCCGGGCCGGGCGACGTGCTCGGGCAGCGGCAGCGGGTCGCTGCCGGGGAGGACCGGCACGCCCTGCTTCTCGGCCACTCCAAACAGAGCGGGGCGCGGGGCGATCCCCGGCCGGCCGGCGTTGTCGCCGAGGAAGACGGCTTCTCGTTCCGGCGCCGCGAGCAGGCGCTCGACGATGCCGCCGCGCTCCCCCCACCACTTGCCGAACCCCCAGGGGACGACCGGCAGGGCGCCGCTCCAGTGGACCCGCTCGAGGGTGCCGTTGAAGCTGAGCCCGTCGGGGAAGTCCTCGGTCGTGGCAAGGGCGAGCACCTCCAGCCCTTCATAGGTGCGGATCTGCCGGCCGGCGATCAGCACCAGGGTGTCTCCGGTTTCGCCGTCCTGCCCCTCCCGCACCGCCAGCAGGGCGCCCGGCTCCTCCGTCGCCTCGAAGCTCCAGGCTCCCCCACTCTTCTCCGCTTCCTCGCACAGGCGCCGGAAGGCGTGCTCCCCGCGGCCTTCCGCGAGCAGCAGGCAACCGGGGACCGGGCGGGAGAGAAAAGGGAGCTGGAGCGCCGCCGCGGAGCGCCGGAAGTTGCGGGCCGCCGCGTCCAGGAAAGCGGCCGGCTCGAAGCAGCGATGGAGATGGACGTGAGAATCGACCAGCGCGGCGGGAGCCCACCCTCCGGAAGCTCTGCGATCGTGGTCGCGCGATGGGGATTCCCAGAGCGAAATCATGGGCGCCTTCTAGGACTGCAAGATGCGGGCCGCTATCTCCTCCATCCGGCCCGCTCCATCTCCCAGGCGTCCTCGCTCCACCCCCGGGCTCCCACCAGGGGCACGAAGCGCACGGCGCCGAGGTCTTCCTCGCGGAAGCGGCCGGCGCGCAGGCGGGTGACCCGGACCAGGGTCTGGAGGTCGGGGCGCGGGCCCACCGGAATGACCAGGCGGCCGTCCGGGGCGAGCTGGTCGAGAAGGGGGACCGGCACCTCGGGCCCGCCCGCCGCCACGACAATGCCGTCGTAGGGGGCGAGCTCGGGCCAGCCGAGGGTGCCGTCGCCGGCGCGGACCAGGACGTTCAGGTAGCCCAGGCGTTCCAGGCGCCGCCCGGCCTGGCGGGCGAGGGCGGGAAATCGCTCGACGGTGTAGACCTCGTCCACCACCCGGCTCAGCACGGCCGCGGCGTACCCGGAGCCGGCGCCGATCTCCAGCACCCGGTCGCCCGGCTGGGGCTCCAGCGCCTCGGCCATCCAGGCCACGACATAGGGCTGGGAGATGGTCTGCCCCTCGTCGATCGGCAATGGGTGGTCGCGGTAGGCCTGGTCCGCCAGGTGGTCCGCAACGAAAGCCTCGCGCGGCACGGTCCGCATGGCCTGCAGCACCCGCTCGTCGCGCACCCCGCGGTCGGCGATCTGGGTCTGGACCATGCGCCAGCGTTCCCAATCCTGATCGATCAATCCCACCTCCTGGGTGGGAAGAAATGCACGGCCCGTGCCGCGCTGGTTCGGGATCGCGGCCGGATTGAAATGCGGGACGCTTAGTCGGAGTCGAGCTCGCCGGCCGCGGCGGCGCGCTTCTTCTTGCGGCTCAGGACGACGGCGGCGGTCCCCACTCCCAGCAGGTAGAGGAAGAGGGAGGGGACGGCGAAGATGCAGAGATTGATCACGTCCGGGGTGGGCGTGATGATCGCGGCCACGATGAAGATGATGACCACGGCGTAGCGGAAATTCTTGAGCAGGAAGCGCGGCGTCACGACGCCGAGGATCGACAGCAGGAAGATCAGGATCGGCATCTCGAACATCAGCCCGAGGCCGAGGATCACCGTGAGCAGGAAGCCGAAATAGCGCTCGATGGTGATGACGGGCTCGAAGTGGGAGCCCATCTGGAGCAGGAACGAGGCGGCGTACGGAAAGGCGATGTAATAAGCGAACGCCCCGCCGGAAACAAAGAAAAACGAGCCGAAGAACAGGAAGGGGATGACGTACAGCCGCTCGTGCTTGTAGAGCCCCGGCGAGATGAAGCGCCAGATCTGGAAGAGCAGGAACGGCGCGGCAAGGAAGATCGCGGCGATCGAGGCGACTTTGAAATAAAGGATGAACGGATCGGTGATGCCGGTGTAGGCCAGCTTCTTGCCAGCCGGCAGGAGCTTCGTGATCGGCCGTTCCAGGAAGTCGAAGATCTCGTTGACGTAGATCCAGCAGGGCACGAACGCGACCAGGAACCCGAGGAGCGCCTGGAAGATGCGGGAGCGCAGCTCGTCCAGATGCTGGAAGAGCGACATGCGGCTCAGCTCCTCCGGCGTGGGAGCCGGAGCGATCCGCCCAGGTCTGGGCACGGGATTCAGCGGCGAGTTCGACAAATCGCGGGCTCGCGGGCGCGCCGGCTAGTGCGGATCGAGAGGCTGCGGACTGGCCGCGACGGTCGCCGGGGCCGACTCGGGGGCGTAGGGGTCGGACGGAACCGACATCTCGGCCGGGCGCGGCGTGATGACTGGAGCGAGCGGCGCGGGCTGGCCCGGCGCATCCGGATTCTCGACGCGGCGGATCTGCGGCGGCACCGGGTTCTCCTCCAACGCCATTTCGGCGTTGAGGGAGCGCTTCAGCTCGCTCGAAGCCTTCTTGAACTCGGACATCCCCTTGCCCAGAGTGCGGCCGATTTCCGGCAGCTTCTTGGGGCCGAAGATGAGGAGAGCGAGGACGAATATGAATAGCAGCTCGGGCAGTCCTAGGGAACCCATGAGGCCTCCAGGGCTCGATCATCGAGCCAGAACCCTGAGAAAGTCAAGCGCCGCCCGGCGCTACCCCGGCGATGGGGGCACCGAATCGGACACGGTCTTGCGGAATCGTCTGCAAGGGGCGGGCCGATCCTCTCCCATCCTTCCATGAGGTCTGGGGAATAAGCTCGGCCTCACCGGGTGTAAACTCTCCTTATGAGACGTTCCTGGCGTATCGCAGCGATCACCTTGTTCACGGTTGCGCTCATCACGGGAGGGCTGCTGGGCGATCGCCTCCTGGCCGTCACCGACGATACGCGCGACACCCTGCAGACCTTCACCGAGCTGCTCAATCTGGCGCACGACCGCTACGGCGCGGACGTGACCTACCGCGACCTCGTCTACTCCTCGATCGAGGGCATGGTGCGCACGCTCGACCCCCACACCAGCTTCCTCCCCCCGGACGCCTATGAGGGGATGCGGGAGCGCCAGCAGAGCACCTATTACGGTCTCGGCATCCTGGTCGGGGTGCGCAACGGCCAGCTCACGGTCATCTCCCCGATCGAGGGGACGCCGGGCGAGCGGCTGGGCATCCAGGCCGGCGACATCATCAGCCAGATCGAGGGCGAGCCCACCGAGACCATGACCCTCGACGAGGCGGTCGGCAAGCTCAAGGGTCCCAAGGGCACCAAGGTGAAGGTCACCCTGATCCGCCGCGGCCTCGACAAGCCGATCGAGATGGCGGTGGCGCGGGCCGAGATCCCGCAGACCACGGTGCGCCAAGCCTACATGCTCGACCCGAAGACCGGGTACATCCTGGTCACCGAGTTCTCGCGCAGCACCGGCCGCGAGGTGGCCGACGCGGTCGAGAAGCTCCGGAAGGCCGGCATGAAGCAGCTCCTGATCGACCTGCGCAACAACGGCGGCGGTCTGCTCGACCCGTCGATCGAGATGGCGGAGCAGTTCCTCCCCGAGGGCACCACGGTGGTCGAGACGCGCGGCCGGATCCGCGACTCCGACCAGCAGTTCAAGGCGAGCGGCCGCTATCCGATGCTCGACGTGCCGGTGGTGGTGCTGGTCAACGAGGGCACCGCCTCGGCCTCGGAGATCGTCTCCGGCGCCCTGCAGGACCACGACCGCGCCCTGGTGGTCGGCGAGCCGAGCTGGGGCAAGGGGCTGGTGCAGTCGGTCTACACCCTGTCCTACGGCGCCGGCCTGGCCCTCACCACGGCCAAGTACTACACGCCGTCGGGCCGGCTGATCCAGCGCGACTACTCCTCCTATTACGACTACTACACCCACCAGGACGCCGGCTCCCCCGAGATCACCGGCAAGCCGGTCAAGCCGGACGAGATCTTCCACACCGATCTGGGCCGCAAGGTCTACGGCGGCGGCGGCATCACGCCGGACGTGGTGGTGAAGGACGAGCCGATCAACGCCTTCCAGCAGTTCCTGTTGCTGCGCAACGCCTTCGGCGACTTCGCGGTGGACTACCACGCGACGCATCCGGCCAAGAGCCGGGACTGGAAGCCGGACGCCAAGACGCTGGCGGACTTCCGGGAGTGGGCGATCAAGGAGTCGATCGCCACGGCGAAGGAGCTCGACGACGCCATGACGGTGCCGGCCAACAAGGAGTACATCGAGCGCCAGATCCGCGCCGAGATGCTGAACAGCGCCTTCGGGCAGGAGGCCCGCCACCGGGTGCTCGCCCAGGGCGACAAGCAGATCTCGACCGCCCTCGGCCTCTTCCCCCGCGCCGCCGAGCTCCTCGCGCAGCGCCGGGCCATGCAGGAGAAGGAAGAGCGCGCCGAAGTCGCGGCCCCCGGCTCCAAGGGCTGAAGATCTTTCGGCCTGAACGCGAAAGGCCCGCCGGAGGGATCCGGCGGGCCTTTTTTATTGATTTTGATCCGGTATACCGCTCCGAACCGCTGAGACGGCCCACGGGCCGTCTCTACATTGGCACTTCGCGCTATCCCCGGCCGACCGCCGCTTCCGTCACCACCCCCGCCCCCTCCCGCGAAGGGGGTTGCGAAGCAGGGGAGGGCGGGGAGGCATGCGCCACGGAATCGCCACAGCATCTCCCCGCCCGGGAATGAATTCCCGGGCTAGAAGGCAGCGTCGGATGAATCCGACTTCAAGCTTGCGAGAGGCGAATAACCGTGCCGGCATGCCCGGCACCTCCATCCGGCCCCTCGGAACCTTGGCCGGGGAGGTCAGAGACCTTCTCCAGGATGCCGGAAGCTCTTGCCGGGACCCCCGGCAACCTTTGCGGGGACCTCGGCAGCCTTTGCGAGGCCCCCGGCAGCCGTCTCCCGGCATCCGGCAAGAGATACCGGAGACTCGGAAGCCTTGTTTCGCATCACAGATCCTTTTGCGGGTGACTCGTCAGAGTCTCTTCTGCAGCAGAACACGGTTGCCTTGCATCAAAAAAGCTCTGCTCAGGAGCTGGCGAAGGGTGCTTTGCAGCAGAAGAACCTTACCCGGTAGCTGGCAAAGTCTTCCTGGTTGCTCAGGAAGGGTGCTTTGCAGCAAAACAAACCTGCCGAGTAACCGGGCAGAGTTGCTCTGTTGCAAAAGAACGATGCTCTGCATCAGAAGAACTCTGCCGGGCTCCAGAACGGACTATTTTGATGCAAATGGCTGGCGGTGAGTATCCGGGATGGGCCAACCCAAGCCCCGGCAAGGGGGACCGGCCCCTGGGCCAGCTCCCCCTGTGCGCGGCTTGAAGTCGGATTCATCCGACGCTGCCCTTGTAGCCCGGGAACTTCATTCCCGGGCGGGGGCGGTCTGCGGCGATTCCGTGGCGCATGCCTCACCGCCCCCTCCCCGATCCTCCCCCGCTGGCGCGGGAGAGGGCGCCACTACCCGCGCTCACGACTTAGGTTAACGCCTATGGCCCACGGGCCGTCTCTACATTGGCGCTTCGCACTTCGCGCTATCCCCGGCCGACC
>DATAHG010000356.1:0-7678 GCA_036263295.1 Thermoanaerobaculia bacterium
GGTATTTCCACGCTTAGTCACGCCGCATGGATGATTCGTCACGCAACGCCGGTGTTCCGTGACAACTCTCCGGGACGTCGTCACGGAATTTCCGAGGCTCGCGACGGTCTCCCGGTCGAGCTACACTCCTCCCATGTCCCAAGAACCCTCGTCCCCTTCCCTGCCCTCCGTCCGGCCGGTTCTGATCTATGACGGCGATTGTGGGTTCTGCATCTTCTGGGTCACGCGATGGAAGCGGGTCACCGGGGAGCGGCTGGAGTACAGGCCGTATCACGAGGTCGTCGATCGGTTCCCCGGCGTGCCGGTCGAGGCGTTCCGCAAGGCGGTTCACCTGATCGAGCCGGATGGACGCGTCACCAGCGGACCGGAAGCGATCTTTCGCGCGCTGGCGACGGTGCCGGGGCGGGGTGGGTGGCTCCGGGTCTATGAGGATGTGCCGGGGGCCCGGTTCGTGTTCGACACCGGCTATCGCTTCGTCGCCGCGCATCGGCCGGGGTTCTATCAGCTCACCAAGCTGACCTATGGCAAAGAGGCCGTGCGGCGGCCGGCGCGGTCGGGGGCGCCGCGCGGGGTGCTCGTCCTCGGGTTCGCGGCCGGCGCCATCCTCCTGACCCTGCTCGGGCTCGGACGGCGCCGGCGCTCCCGAAAACGTTTCTAGAGCTGCTCGTTGAACTGGTAGCAGAACCAGTCCATGGTGCGGTGCCAGAAGGGGCGCCGGTGCCAGGACTCGGCCTTGAGCAGCACGCAGCTCTCCATGTCCTCTTCGAACGCGGCGCGGAGCTGGCTCGCGACGCCTTCGTCGATGATGCCCATGCTCACCTCGTCGTTGATGTCGAAGGAGCGGTCGTCCAGGTTGGTCGAGCCGACGTGCGACCAGAGGCCGTCCACCACCATCACTTTCTGATGGATCAGGGTCTTCTGGTGCTCGTAGATCTTTACCCCTTTTTCGAGCAGCTCGCCGAAGTAGCGGTGGCCCGCGTGCTTGACCAGCTTGCTGTCGTTGAACGGCCCCGGCACCATGATGCGCACGTCCACGCCGCGCTCGACGGCGCGGGAGAGCAGCTCGCAGACGTCATGGTCCGGAATGAAATAGGGGTTCGAGATGAACAGCTCCTTCTGGGCCGAGGCGACGGTCAGCTTGAACATGATCTCCAACGTCGAGACGCCCCCCTTGGGCGAGCTGCCCGAGACGTGGACCCGGATGTTCCCGGCCTCTTCCTGCTCGGGGAAGTATTTCGGACCGATCAGGACCTCGGCGGTCTGCTCCACCCAGTTGTCGGCGAACACCGATTGCACGGAGTTGACGACCGGCCCCTTGAGGCGGACTCCGGTGTCGCGCCAGTGCTCGCCGTCCTGCCCGTCGCCAGTCCACTGGCTGGCGATGCCGTGGCCGAAGAGATAGGCGACGCGGGCGTCGAAGACCGCGATCTTGCGGTGGGTCCGGGTGTTGAGCATGCCGAGCTCCGACGGGCGGAAGGGGCGATAGAAAGACAGGCGGACGCCCGCCTGCTGCATCATCTCGACGAATTCCTTTTTGATCTTCATCGCCCCGAGGGCGTCGAGCTGCACGCGGACCTCCAGCCCCTCGCGCGCCTTGGCGGACACGGCTTCCGCGAATTCGCCGCAGATGTCCCCCTCCCACCAGACGTAGGTCTCGAAGTTGATCGTCTCCTTGGCCTCCTTGATGTCTTTGAACAGGGACGGGAAAAACTGATCGCCGTTCTGGAGCACCTCGACCGAGTTGCCGCCGACGATGGTCGATTGGGTCATGCCGGCGATCGAGCCCAGCGCGTCCTCGAGACTGTCGATGTCCGGCACCTTGACCTTGGCATCCCGCTCGCGCAGGGCGCCCCACAGCATGAACCCGAGCACTACGATGGCCGCTCCCATCAGGACCAGCAGCCAGATCGGTACTTCGATCATCTCCACCACCTCCTCATTCGGGCTTCCCCTTGGGCCTCCGGAGACCTGTTACGGCGCGGTGGTCCGGTGCAGCTCGACCAGCAGGGGCCAGTGATCGGAAGGGCCGACCCGCAGGACCTCGGAACGGACCGTGGTCCACCCCGGATCGGCGAAAACGTAATCGATTTCCTGCCGCAGAAAGCGATGCGTGCAGGCGATGCCGCCGCCGCAGCGCCGGAAGATCTCGGCCGACAGCAGCGGCAACAGCTCGGGGGCGGTCGGCCCGGCGTTGAGGTCGCCGGCCAGGACGAACGGCGCGCGACCCTGGCGCAGACGCTCCAGGATCCCGAGGACCTGGTGCCCGCGGATCTTGCTTCCCCACCGCCCCCAGGCCGCCAGGTGTGTCACGTAGAAATCAAATTCGATCCGGTCGAGCGCAATCCGCGAATGCAGGATCGTCCGCGGCTCGCCGCGGCCGGGCAGGGGCACCACCTCGGCCGCCGCGATCTTCCCCCGGGTAAGGACGGCGTTGCCGAATTCCCCGCCGCGGGCCGAGAAGCTCCGCCCGAAGTGGAGGGCTAGGCCCGTCCGGCGGGCGAGCCCTTCGGCCTGGTCCTGATGGCGCGCCCGCCAGGTGCCGCGGTAGACCTCCTGCAGGCCCACCACCTCCGGCTGGACCTCGCGGATGACTCCGGCGATCCGGTCGAGGTAACGGCCGGAGAGCAGGGCGCCGTGGCCCTGGACGTTGTAGGACAGCACACGGACCGGCTCCACGGCCGGCCGGTGTTGCGAAAGGCGTGCCGGCGTCGCGGCGGAGATGCGGACCGGGCTCCTCGTCCGCCCGGGCAACCGCCCGGCGGAGCCGGACGGTCACCCGATCGATCACAGCTTTTCCGAGCTGATCTGAGCGTCAGGGGCAGGTGGCGAACGCGTTGATGTCGGTCACCGGCGCCGCCGTCTGGTTGAGCGGGTTGAAGTAGACCTTGACCACTCCGGTCTGGGTATCGGTCACCGTGATCGTGAGCTGGACGTTGGTGGTCGCCGCGTAGAAGACCCAGAAGCGCTCGTTGAGCGGGCAGGCGTTCAGCACCTTGATCAGCAGCTCGATGTTGGCGGCGTTGAAGAAATAGAACAGTCCGGAGTCCGGCGCCGACGGGATCGGCACGGCCGAGCCGAGCCCCTGGTCGGCCGAGGACTTCCAGGCCACCTTCACCTCGAATCGATCATTGTTCAAGCAGAGCGCGTTGGGCCCCTCGACGCACGGGGCCGGCGTGACGCGGGTCGCGGCACCCGCCTCGTTCGAGTAGGCCGAGGCGCCCGAGGCGTTGGCGGCGCGCACGCGGAAGATGTACTGCGTCCCCGCGGTGAGGCCGCTGCTCACCGCGAAGCTCGTCACGTTGGCGCCGACCGTGGCGATCTGCTGGTAGGCGCCGGTGAGGGTGCGCCGCTCGATCCGGAACTCGGTTTCGTTGTTGGAGTTGTCCGTCCACGAGAGCTGGATTTCGGAGGGGGACTGCCCCGCCGCCGTCAGGACCGTCGGCGCGGCCGGGGCGCCGCCGGGGTTCGAGCTGTCGTTGTCCTGGATGGTCACGGTCGCGCTGGTGCGCTGGGCGTTGAGCGACGCCCCGCCGGTCGGATTGGCAAGGTGGACGGTAAAGGTTTCGTTGCCCTCGACCGCCGTGTCGTTGCGGATCGTGACGGTAAAGGTTTCGTTGTTGTCGTCGCCGTCCGCCCAGTTGAGCGTGCCGGACGTGGCGTTGTAGTCCGAGCCCGACGTGGCCGTGCCGTTCGCGACGGCGTACTGCACCGACACCGCGCCGTCGTCGCCGCCGGTCCGCTGCACCGTGATCGTGGCGGTCCCCGCCCCTTCGTTCACCGAATAGGCGGCCAGGCTGAAGCCCAGCGTGCCGGGGTTGTCCCCCGACGCGCCGCCGGTCACGTTGACGACGCCGCGCATTCCGGCGGTGGGGCTGCCGTGGACCTGGCAGAAGTATCCGAAGTTTCCGGCTGAATTGAACGTATGGGAGAAGACCCAGGCGGAGCTCGACGGGCCGCCGCTATTGAAGCTCCCGTTGTCCGCGTTGACGTCGTGAAAGCCGCCGGCGTTGGTCCAGGTCACCGTGTCGCCAGCCTGGATGTTGAGGGTGCTCGGGCTGAAGGATGTCCCGGGGCCGACGGTGACGCTGTGGTTGGCGGCCAGGGCTGGAAGTGCGGTGAGAAGCAGGAGCAGCGGGAATGACGCCAGGAGAGGGGTGCGGCTCGGACTCATGATGGCAAGCCTCCTCAGAGTGTTGGCTTGAAGATTAACTCATCTTTGAAGAATCTCTGAGGTTCTCTCCCCCTTGACACCCTCACCTCCCCGCCGTACTGTATTACTGTCGTAGCACACTTGGTGACCGAGTGGGCAAACCGGGAGAGCCATGCAACGCACGCTGCGCATCGATCCATCCGATCCCCGTCCGATCTGGCGACAGATCGAAGAGGGGGTGCGGCACCTCGTCGCGACGGGCAGCCTGGGGGCGGGAGCCGTGGCCCCTTCGGTGCGGGACCTCGCGAAGGAGCTGCAAGTGAACCCGGCCACCGTGTCGAAGGCCTACCAGCGGCTGACCGACGCGGGGGTGTTGACCGTGAAACGCGGCGAGGGGACTTTCGTGTCCGACTCGCCGCCCGTGCTGACCAACGGCAAGCGGACCGAGCTGCTGCAGGAGGGGGCGGTGCGTTTCGCCGGCCTCGCCCGGGTGCTCGGCGCCAGCCACGAGCAAGCCTTGAAAGCCTTCGACTCCGCCTGGGAGAGCCTGCAGACCGTGGCCATCCCGGACGGATCCGGTGACGATGAATCCGAATCAGGAGAAGACTTCGAATGAGCGCGCCCGAGATGCCCGTCTCCCCTCTGCTCGCCGTCGACGACCTGACCGTCCGGTATGGCCGCCGGACCGCCCTCGATCACCTCTCCCTGGCCGTGCCGGCCGGGTCGGTCTACGCCCTGCTCGGCCGCAACGGCGCCGGCAAGTCTTCCCTGGTGCGCTGCCTGCTGGGCGAGCAGCGTCCGAACACGGGGCGCGCGCTCCTGCTGGGCCGCGACTCCTGGCGCGAGCGGGCCTCGATCCTGGCCGAGGTCGGGGTGGTGCCCGAGGAGCCGGACGCGCCTCCCTCCATGAACGCCCGCCAGATCTCCCGCTTCTGCTCGCGCCTCTATCCGAGCTGGAACGAGGCCGGCGTGCGCGATCGCCTGGAGCGCTTCGGGGTGCCGTCCGACGTGGCGTTTGGAAAGCTTTCCAAAGGCCAGAAGGGGCAGGTCGCGCTGGCCCTGGCGCTCGCCTTTTCGCCGCGCCTTCTGATCCTCGACGATCCGACGCTCGGCCTCGACGCCTACGCCAGGAAAACCTTTTTCGAGGAGCTGATCGGCGAGCTGGCGGACCGCGGCACCACGGTATTTTTGACGACGCACGATCTCGCGGCGGTCGAGGGGATCGCCGACCGGGTGGGCATTCTGAGCGACGGCAAGCTGCTGCTGGACGAGGGGATGGAAAGCCTCAAGCAACGCTTCCGCCGCATCAGCTTCCCCGCCGCCGCCGGCGACACCGGCGACACCGCCGTGCCGGAGCGCGAGATCGCGGCGCTGGCGCCGGTCGCCGTGGCGGCCCGCGGCTGGGGGGTGGAGGCCGTGGTCTCGAATTATGACGAGGAGCGCTTTACCCGCACCCGTCCCGCCGCCGCGAACCGGGGGGTGGAGATCTCCGCCCTGACTCTCGAAGAGATCTTCATCGCGCTCGTCGGGGAGCGGAAGGGGGGGACGAAATGAGAGGCGCCGGAGCCGTCCTCCTGCGGGAGATCGAGGAGCGCTGGCAGATCCTCCTCGGCTCCCTGTTCATCGGCCTGGCGGCTCTGATCGCTCCTCATATGCCGAATGGAATCGATCGGAACATGCAAGGGGATTTCGCCCTGATGCTGGGAGGGATCGTGAGTTGTATTACCGCGGCGATTCTCGGCCCCGCGGTGATCGGGCGCGAGCTGGCGGAACGGCGCCTGAGCTTCTTTTTCTCGCGTCCTCTTTCCGGGGCCGCCATCTGGAGCGGCAAGCTGGCCGGGGTGATCCTCCTGGCCGGTCTCTGCGGCGCCGTGGCGGCCTTGCCGGGCGGTCTGATCCATGCCTTGCGGCGAGATCCCGTTCCGAGCTCCTTCAGCCTCTCTGCGTTCCTGTCCTGGGGTCTCTTGCTGATTCTTCTGCTGCTCTGCGCCCATACGGTGGGGATCCTGTTGCGTGAGCGCTCGGCCTGGCTGCTGCTCGACTTCGTGGCGTTCTGCGTGGTCCTCACCGGGCTGTTCACAGTGGGGAGCGAGGCTCGGCAGGCCGGCGCCGGCGAGGCCTTCAAGCAGGTCTGGATGCCGGCGCTGATCCTGATCGCCTTGAGCCTGGCGGGAGCGAGCGCCGTCCAGGTCATCCGGGGAAGGACCGATCTGGGCCGCAGCCGACGAGTCCTCTCCTGGACCCTCTGGCCGCTGCTGCTGCTGGTGCTTCTGGGAATGAACGGTTTCTCGCGCTGGGTGTTGAGCCCCCGTCTCCAAGACCTGCTCACGATCGATCAGGTGATGGCCGCACCCGCCGGCGGCCGGGTTTACGTCATGGGCCCTGTGGCCGGCCGCCCGGGCTACCGGCCCGGCTTTGTTCTCGACGCGCGCTCGGGCCGCTTCGAAAGGATCCGCCAGTCGGCCCGGGTGGGGATTCCCGAGCCCCTGGTCTTTTCCGGCGAAGGTCGCCATCTGGCCTTTGTCCGGTCCCCCGTCGATGGCCCGGGGTGGGAGCTGGCCACCCTCGATCTGAGCCGCTCCGGGGCTCGGCCGCAGTCGCTCAACCTGCTCTCGAGAAACGGCGGCTCTCCCTTGCTCCAGCTCTCGCGGGATGGCCGGCTCCTGGCTTTCCTGAACCAGGGCCGTCTCGTGGTACGGGACCTCCAGGGAGACCGTCTTGTGGCCTCCGCCCCGGTGGGCGATATCAACGAGGTTTCCTACCTGGTCGCGCTGCGCTTTCCCGACGCCCGGCACCTCCGTATCGTTCACAGTGATGTGCCAGCGAGAACAGGATTCAACATCCGGATCCAGGATCTCGACCTCGCCACCGGCCGGCTCCTGCCGGAAAAGGTGCTGTCCTCCGGCGGCCTGTTCTTTTCCGCCTCGCCAGACGGCCGCCGGATCCTGGCGCGCACTGACGATGACAGATTTCTGGCCCTCTATGACGTCGACACGCAAGGGATGAGGTCTCTCGCCGTCACGTCGATGCTCGCCAAGAGCAGCCGATTGGCCTTCCTGCCAGACGGCCGTCCGGCCGTGCCCATCCTCTACCAGGGCAGCGTCGAGCTCTGGATCCATCCCGCGGACGGCTCCGGCAGGCCGGAGCGCCATGTCTTCCCCGGCTCCCGGGGGCTGATCGTGGGGGGGCAACCCTCCCCCGGCAAACTGATCGTGACCACCGGGCCGGGCTTGCAAACTTGGCTGCTCGATCTGCAAACAGATCAGCGCCGGAAGATCGGCGAGGGGCTCGTCCCTCTCCGGACGGATTTCAAAGTCTCCACGCCGGAAGGCGCCGCCGCCTGGCTCTTCCGGAGAGGGACCCGACTGATCCAGATCGATCCGGCCACGGGCCGGGAGCGGATCCTGACCGGCTCCGCCAGGGAGGCACGATGAGACCCTTCGTCGCGGTTCTGCAGCGCGAGATCGCGGAGCACCGGATGTTCCTGGCGGCCGGCGTGCTGGTCGGCCTGATGCCGCTCGCCCTCCC
>DATAHG010000357.1:0-4545 GCA_036263295.1 Thermoanaerobaculia bacterium
CGTAGGTCAGGCGCAGGATGGCCTGCAGCCCCACCGTCCCCTTGACCGGCGGCAGCCAGCGCGTCTGGCCGCTGAACGTCATGACCCCCACCGCGTCCCCCTGGCGCAGAGCCACGTAGGAGAGCAGCAGGACCGTGTTCAGCACATGATCGAAGTGGGTGAGCTCGCCGTCGCTGGCGTGCATGCGCCGTCCGCAGTCGAGAAGGCAGATCACCTGCTGGTTCTTCTCATCCTGATATTGGCGGGAGATGAGTTGCTGGCGCCGGGCCGTGGCTTTCCAGTCGATCCGCCGGATGCTGTCCCCCGAGCGGTACTCCCGCAACTCCTGGAACTCCAGGCCCTCGCCGCGCCGCTGCTGGGTGCGGATGCCGAGCTGACCGAGCTGATCGGAGAGAGCGAAGAGGGCGTAGTGGGCGACAGCCTGGAAGTTGGGGTAGACCCGGACGTCCTGCGTCGCGCCCGCGGCAACGCGGCGGCGCCAGAGGTCGAAACGGTCGCGCAGGAGGACGTCGGTCCGCCCGAACTGATGGTCTCCCCGCCGGTTGGGGCGGACCCGGTACTCGATCTCGGCCCAGCCCCGACGGGGCAGGGTGAGACGGCGGGGGAGCCCTTCAGTCTCGGCATGGCTGGGATGGCCGTCGAAGACCTCGATCCGCATCGGCCTGCCCTCTTCGTTCTTTAGATGGAGGCGGACCGGGCTGAAGACCCCCAGGGCCAGGGTTGGAGCCGCGTGGCGCTCGATGCGCGGCGGCGATCGGCGCACGGTCCACAGGCCACTCAGGATCAACGCCAGGACCAGGGCTCCGCCCAGGGCTCCCCAGACCGGGATCAGCTTCGGCCAGATCGCCGCCGCCAGGCCGAGAAGGGTCCAGAGCCCCAGCAGGCGGAGCGTTCCGGCCCCGGGCGAGAGTGTCTTCAACGACTTCATCGGCTCAGGGACGAAGGCGGACGGCTCACGTCCGCGGCGCTTCCACTTTTTCCAGGATGGCGGGAATGATGTGCTCGGCCTTCTGTCCCTCGATCTCCAGCTCCGGGCTCACTACCACGCGGTGCTCCAGGGTGGGGAGGACCACCGATTTGATGTCGTCCGGCAGCACGAAGTCGCGGCCGGCGAGGAGGGCCGAAGCGCGGGCGGCCCGCACCAGGGAGATGGCGCCGCGCGGTCCGGCGCCGACCCGCAGGCCGCGCCAGGAGCGGGTCGCCCGCACGATGCGCACGGCGTAGTCCAGAATCCGTTCGTCCACCAGCACGCGGGCGGCGACGGTCTGCAACCAGACCACCTGCTCGGCCGAGGTGACGGTCTGGACCTCCGAGACGTCGAGGTCGTGACCGACCCGGTCGGCGGTCACACTGCGCACCAGGGCGACCTCCTCCTCGTGGCTCGGGTAGTCGATCCGGACCTTGAACAGGAAGCGGTCGAGTTGCGCCTCGGGGAGGGGATAGGTGCCCTCCTGCTCGATCGGGTTCTGGGTCGCGAGGGCCATGAACGGCCGCGGCACGGCGAACGGCTGCCCCTCGATCGAGACCTGCCGCTCCTGCATGACCTCGAGCAGGGCCGCCTGCGTCTTGGCGGGGGCGCGGTTGATCTCGTCGGCCAGCAGGAGGCTGGTGAAGGCCGGCCCCTTGCGGATCCGGAATTCGCCGCTCTTCGAGTCGAAGACCGCGTGCCCGGTGACGTCGGTCGGCATCAGGTCCGGAGTGAACTGGATGCGCGTGAAGCGGCCGTTGAAGGTGCGCGCGAGGGCGAGGACGAGCAGGGTCTTGCCCAACCCCGGCACTCCCTCGATCAGGACGTGCCCGCCGGCCAGGAAGGCGGTGAGAACCTGATCGACCACGGCATTCTGGCCGACCACAGCGCGGCCGACCTCCTCGCGGATCCGGCGCACGACGGCGGCCGCCTGCTCGAATTCGCTGCCTCCGGCCGGTCCCGGTGGGACGGCAGGGGGAGCGGCCGGAACGCCGGCCGGCGGTCCGGCGGGAATGGGTTCGCTCACAAGGACCTCCTCACAGTCTCGAGGGTTTGAATCATGGTGATAAAGGCTGCCGGATCGCCCTGCACCTGGCCATAGAGGGCCTGCTCGACCTGCGGCTGCGCGATCCGGGCATTGGCCGCCAGACGCTGCGTCAGGTCGCGCGATGGCAGCTTCGCCCAGGTGGGCTGACGCAGATCGACGCGGCGGAGGAGAGCCTGCCGCGTGCTGCGGACGAGGTCCTGAGCGCGGCCGGATTTCCAGAGGAAGTCTCCGGTGGCCTCGACGTGCTCCAGGAGGCTGCGGCGGTCGCGCGGCGGATCGGGGAGGATCGGCCCCAGGCGGCTGCCGCTCAACCGCACCCAGGCGGCGATCAGAAGTGCTCCGCTCACCAGCAGCGTCCAGGCGTGACGGCCGAGGAGGGCGAAGAGCGAGGGGGCCTCGTCGCGCACCACCAGCAGGACGCCCAGCACCGGAGCGGAGGGGGCTCCTTTGGCGTCGCAGCCCTGCATCAAGGCCCAGGCGAAGCGGGCGTGATCGGCCTGTCCGATGAGCTCATTGGTCAGGAATTCGGCTTCACTGAGAAAGGTGACGTGACCGTTTCCATGACCGTAGCGCAGCAGGAACGTACCCCGCTTGGAGCCCGCGACGACTTCCGGGTCATCCTCCTTCTCGGGAGGAGTCAGGCGGCGGTAGCCCCGGACTTTCACCCGGTAGTGCGCCTGGTCACCCTGCCAGGCGACCTTCACAGTCTCCTCCGGATTGAAGTCCTCGGCCTTGTCGTCGCCGGCTGTTTCCTGCTCTGTCTTCTCGGCGTCCTTCTTCTCGGCCTTCTCGGTCTTCTCGACCTTGTCAGAATGGGGCTCCGGCTCGACGTCGATCGCGCCGACCGCGAATTCGGTCATCAGAGGATCGAGGCTCGGGGCGTCCGAAAGGACGGCGACGAGATTTCCCCCCTTCTCGACCCAATCCAGGATCTCGGTGGCCTGAGCCTCGGTCAGGGCGCGGTGCGGATTCAGGAGCACCAGTGTCTGCTGGGCGGGAGGAATCTCCCAGCTCCCGAAAACCGAACGGGCGGGCACGCCGATCTGGTCGAAGAGCCGTTCCGCGGCGAGGAAACGGTTGAGGCGCGCCGGGCCCTGATAGCCCACGTCCACCACCTCCTCCACCCGTTCGAAATAGTGGAGGAACGCCGCTGTGAGCGCGGCCACCAGAAGGACGCCGGCCAGCAGGGCGAGGCGGAGCTGCCGGTGCGTCATGCCGCCTTCCCGAAATGCTGGTTCCAACTCGCGCAGAGCGATTCGGCCACGGAGCCGTCCGGCGGCCGGTGGGCGTAGGCGGCCGACTGCCAGGCCCGTGTCAGGCGCGTAAAGTAGTCGGCCCGGGGCCCGCCGGCTTTCTCCGCCACGAATCGCAGGCAGTCCCCTTCCGTCCAACTCGCCCGCACCGGCACGCCGTCGCGCCGAACCAGGCTGGCGAGGGCGCCGCGGTAGAGCAGGCCGAGGGCGAGGGCTCTCTCCCCTTTTTCCCATAGCGACCAGGCGGTGCCCGGGATGTCCGCGGGCAGCGACTCCGGCCGGATGTCCAATCCGAAGATCGTCTCCGGGATCATCGAGATCCCGCTACGCGAATGGATCAGGACGTTCTGCCGGATCCCCCAGCGGATGAGGACGATCAGCAAGACCACCGCTCCGAGGATCGCGATCCCGTAGGCCAGGGGCCGCAGGAACGGGAAGGAAGGGGCGTTGGAATTGCTGTTGCCCCTGGGGAGCTTCCATTTCCAATCCGGCCATTTCCCCTTGAAGCGCCAGCGCTTGACCTTCTTTTTGGTCTGCAACTCGGGCTGGGAGAGCACTTTACGGATCGCCTTCTCCGGAGGGACGGTCGGCGCGGCGGGTGCGGTAGCTTCTTTCTTTTCGACCGCCCCGGCAGGAGCCTCCTGGGCACGTACCCCGACCGCCGGGATCAGCAGAGCGCCGAGGCCGAGCAGGGCGGCCAGCAGCAGCGCGGCATGCCGGCGGGCCGGAGCGGAGATGGCAGGCGGCTCCTCTTCGCGCAGCCGGCCGGCCATGCGCCGGAAGGCCAGCTCGACGTCCCAGCCTTCCAGGTGGGTGCGCCGGCTGAGGTAGAGCGAGAAACCGGAAGCCACGTAGAAGGGCCCTATCAGACTGACGCCGAGGTAGAACACGGTGGAGCGGGCGAGACTCGGCCAGAACCCGGATCCTCCGGTCGCGTCGAACACCTCGCCGAGGCTGAGGTTCGGGATCAGCAGGCTCAAAAACCCGAGCAACGCGAGGGCGGTCCCCTGCTCCATGAAGAGGCAGGCGACGGTCAGCCAGCTCGCGGGGCCGTGCGTATCGCGCTGGAGCACCCGGGCCCGGTTCCAGCGCGCCGATCCGCGCAGCCCCTCGAGCTGCCAGACCGGCAGGTTGAACGAACGGGCCGGATCGAGCCGGTAGAGCGTCAGCGCGCTCAGCAGGTGGCCGATCCAGAGCCGCGGCACCGCCCGTAGCGTCTGGCGCAGGGTGGGAGTGGCGCCGAACAGGGCTCGGCTGAGCACGAACAAGGGGACCCG
>DATAHG010000358.1:0-1728 GCA_036263295.1 Thermoanaerobaculia bacterium
GACCTCGCCGAGGCCGTGGCCGCGGCCCTGGAGCGCGGCGCCGGCCTCTCCGGGCCCTATCACGTGGTGCCCGCCGGAGCCATCCCCGTGCGCGACATGCTCCGCCTGGCCGGCGTGCGGCGTCTCCCCATGCCGGCCGGCTCCCGCGAGATCGGGGAGTCCCTCCGCCACCCCTGGACCGCGTCCGGCCAGGCGATCGCGGACGATCTGGGTTTCACCCCGCGCCACACCAGCGCGGAGGCCGTGCTGCGGGCCTTTGGCAAGGATTTCGCGGCGGCTCCCGTTTTCGACGACCACGGCCAGGACCTCCGCTATATCGCCGCCTACGGCCGCACGCTCTTCCGCTTCCTGCACGACGCCTACTGGCGGATCGAGCACCGCGGGATCGAAAACATACCGGCCGAGGGGCCGGCGGTGCTCACCGGCATGCACCGCGGCTTCATGCCGTGGGACGGCGTGATGGCGCTTCACCTGCTCGCCCGCGAGCGCGGGCGCCATCCGCGTTTCCTGATCCATCCCTGCCTGGTCAAGTTTCCGTTCCTCGCCAACTACATGACCAAGCTCGGCGGCGTCCCGGCCAACCAGGAGAACGCCGGCCGGCTGCTCGACCGCGGCGAGATCCTCGGCATGTTCCCGGAAGGGATCCACGGCGCTTTCACCAAGTACCGGGACGCCTACCATCTCGGCCGCTTCGGGCGCGACGAATACGTCCGCATGGCGCTGCGCCACCGCGCGCCGATCGTGCCGTTCGTGACCGTGGGGAGTGCCGAGATCTATCCGATCCTGGCGCGGCTCGACTGGGGTTGGTGGAAGCGCCTCAGCGAATGGCCGTATTTCCCGCTGGCGCCCAACTTTCCCTTCCCCGGCCTGCCGCTGCCTGCGAAATGGCACACCCGTTTCCTGGCGCCGCTGCCGGTCCACGAGATGTATCCGCCGGAAGCGGCCGAGGACGGCCACGTCGTGCGCACGATCAGCGCTGAGGTGCGCCACCGCATGGAAGAAGCGATCCGGGAGATGCTGGCCCGGCGTAAATCGATCTTTTTTGGCTCCGTCTTCCCGGAAAATCCGGAAGACGCGGAGGACGCGATGGGGGAGAGCCCCGAAAGGAGAGCGCATGCTGCCGAATGAGAGCTCGAAGCTCGAATGTGACGTCCTGATCATCGGTGCCGGCCTGGCCGGTCTGACCCTCGCTCGCCAGCTTCTGCTGACCTATCCGGACAAGCGGATCATCATGGTCAACCGCAAAGCCGAGATCCCTTCCCCCAAACAGAAAGTGGGGGAGGCGACCGTGCAGGTGAGCGGTTATTACTACAGCCGCGTGCTCGACCTCGAAGAGCACCTGCTGCAGGAGCATTACCTCAAGTACAACCTCCGCTTCTATTGGCGGACGCAGACCGGCCCGGACGGCTTCGAGAACTACAGCCAGTCCTACATCCGCAACATCTCGAATATCGCGACCTACCAGCTCGACCGCAACAAGCTGGAGGCGGAGACGCTGCGGCTCAACCTGGCAAACCCCAACTTCTCGCTGTACGCGCCGATGGACCGCTTCGACGTGGACCTCGCCCCCCAGGGCGAAGGGCCGGGGCCGCACACCTTCCGCTTCGAGTACGAGGGCCGGCAATTCGAAGGCCGCTCCACCTGGGTGGTGGACGCCTCCGGCCGCGTCCGCCTGCTGGCGAAAAAGCTCGGCCTCACCCGCAAGAGCCCGATCCGCCACGGCGCCGC
>DATAHG010000359.1:0-2909 GCA_036263295.1 Thermoanaerobaculia bacterium
GACGGGCAGATCCTGGAGGAGGGCATCACCGAGGCCGGCTCGATGGCGTCGTTCATCGCCGCCGGCACGTCCTACGCCACCCATGGCGTGGACATGATCCCGTTCTTCATCTTCTACTCGATGTTCGGCTTCCAGCGCATCGGTGACCTGATCTGGGCGGCGGCCGACCAGCGCACCCGCGGCTTCCTGCTCGGCGCCACCTCCGGCCGCACGACACTCAACGGCGAAGGGCTGCAGCACGAGGACGGCCACAGCCATGTCCTGGCGAGCGTGGTGCCGAACCTGGTGGCCTACGATCCGGCCTTCGCCTATGAGATCGCGGTGATCATCCAGGACGGCCTCAAGCGGATGTTCGAGAACCGGGAAGACATCTTCTACTACATCACCCTGGCCAACGAGAACTACCCGATGCCGCCCATGCCGGCCGGCGCCCCGGAGGGGATCCTCAAGGGCCTCTACAAGTTCAAGCCGGCGGAGCTGGGGGAGGGGGACACCCGGCCGCGCATCCACCTCCTGGGCAGCGGCTCGATCCTCCGCGAGGCCTTGCGGGCGCAGGACATCCTGGCCGAGCGCTACGGCGTGGCGGCGGACGTCTGGAGCGCCACCAGCTTCAAAGAGCTGCGCCGCGACGCCCTGGAGGTCGAGCGCTGGAACATGCTCCACCCCGGCGAGGAGCCCCGTAAGCCCTATGTGGTCAGCCTCTTCGAAGGGGACGACTTCCCGATCGTGGCGGTGACGGACTACATGAAGCTGGTCCCCGACCAGGTCTCCCGCTGGCTGCCCGGCCGCTTCTTCGCCCTCGGCACCGACGGGTTTGGCCGCAGCGACACCCGCGAGGTGCTGCGCCGCTTCTTCGAAGTGGACGCCGAGTGCACCGTGCTCGCCGCTCTCCATGAGCTGGCCCGCCTGGGACGGATCGACCGGGGAGTTGTGCAGCGGGCGATTGACGAGTTGGGAATCGACCCGGAGAAGTCGAACCCGCTGACCTCCTAGCTCCGAATCCGTATTCCGCCGGCGGCCCTTCCTCTCCTCCCGGGAAGAGGAAGGGCCGCCGGCCTGTTCTCGCAGTCAGCTAAAGCAGAGCAAAGCTCTAACTATTTGGAGGTATCGGCACGTGAAAGGCAGAATCCTGGCTCAGGCCCTTTCTTTGACCCTTCTGCTCCCCGTCTTTGCGGCGGCAGAGCCCATCACTTACAAGGCGGATAAGGCGCACAGCGGCGTGAGCTTCTCGGTCCGCCACTTCGTCACCAACGTGCAGGGCCGCTTCAAGGACTTCGACGGGGTCATCAAGTACGACCCGCAGAGCCCGGCGGCTTCGAGCGTCCAGTTCACGGTGAAGGCCGCCTCGGTGGACACCGGCAACAACGACCGCGACGAGCACCTGCGCAGCGACGCCTTCTTCAACGTCGAGAAGAACCCGACCTGGAACTTCGTCAGCTCCAAGGTGGTGGCGAAGGACAAGACCCACATGGACGTGACCGGCGACCTCACGATGAACGGCGTCACCAAGACGATTACGGTGCCGGTGGAGTACCTGGGCTCGGTGAAGACCCCGCGCGGCGACAAGGCGGGCTTCGAGACCAGCTTCACGGTCAACCGCAAGGAGTACGGGATCAACTACAACCAGATGATCGAGGCGGGCTCCGTCATCGGCGACGACGTCAAGGTGACCCTGACGATCGAGGCCAACCGCGACGCCGGCACGCCTCCCGCGGCGGCCGCCCCGAAGCCGGGCCGGTAAAACCGCCTCGTCAGACTGGGAGCGCCGGCCCCTGCCGCGCTCCCAGCGCCCTCCTTTCGGATACCCTCCCCGCCGCCCGCCATCGAAGGTTGACGATTTGGGTCAACGCTACCAAGCTTTCTTTGAATGAAAAAGGGCAAAAACTCTTGCGGGCTGCGGGCGTATGTGCGGTAGGATAAGAACAACTCCTGGAACCCAGTTCCTTTTAAAAGTCGGCTGTCACGGGCCCTGAGTCCAGCGAGTATTGGCGTCATCCTGTTGCATCCGTCCGCCCGGAGCTGTCTGGAGTCACCTTGCGGCGTAATCTACGCGGTCCGAGAGCCTTGCCTGACTTTGAAGAAGAGCGATCTCCCCGCAACCGGCTGGTCGAGCAGTGGCAGGCCGGAGGGAATCGCGAGGAAAGTTTCCGGCAGATCTTCCTGACGTATTACCGCCCGGTCTATGCTTTCTTCCTGCGGCGCGGATTTCCGGCCGAGGAGTGCTACGACCTCTCCCAGGACACCTTCCTGCGAGTTTCGAAGAGCCTGCAGACGTTCCGTCACGAGAGCAGCTTCGAGTCCTGGCTCTTCAAGATCTCCGCGAACATCTACCGCAACAAGCTGCGGGAGCAGGCGGCGCTCAAGCGAGAGGCGCAGGAGGTTTCGCTGGACGATCTGACCGAGCCGATGGGGCCTTGGGAGGGGGGAGCGGGATTGTCTCTATCGGCGCCGGAGAGCGGTGCTCTTTCGGGGATGCTGGAGCAGGAGCGGCAGCGTCTGCTGCGCTCGGCCCTGGACAGCCTGCCGGTCCAGATGCGGCGCTGTGTCCTGCTGCGGATCGACCAGGACCTGCGGTACCGTGAGATCGCCGAGCTGTTGCGCGTCTCGATCGATACGGTCAAGGCGCACCTATATCAGGCAAGGCAGCAACTGAAGGGGAAGCTGGGGGACTATTTCGGCGATGTCGAGCTCTGACGGTCGGAGAACCATTTGGACGGCGACAAACCTCCTCTAGACGAAGCGTTAAGGGAACTGGCCGCACGGGCCCGCCGCGATCTGGGGGCACACCCGACCCCGGAGCTGCTGGCGGCCTATCACGCGGGCGAGCTTCCGGAAGACGAGGTGGAGCAGATCCGGGACCATCTGGCCCTCTGCCCGGAGTGTGGGGAGCTGCTGCTGGACCTGGCGGA
>DATAHG010000360.1:0-3396 GCA_036263295.1 Thermoanaerobaculia bacterium
CAGCGTGGTCCTGCACGCCGAGATGGACGCCCTGGAGCGGGCCGGCCGCCAGCCCGCCGCCGTCTACCGGGAGTGCACCCTCTACACGACGCTCTCCCCCTGCGCGATGTGCAGCGGGGCGATCCTGCTCTACGGGATCCCGCGGGTCCGGATCGGCGAGAACCGCACCTTCCTCGGCGAGGAGGAGCTGCTGCGCGGCCGCGGCGTGGAGGTCCAGGTGCTCGACGACGCCGAATGCCGGGAGATGATGGAGCGGTTCATCCGCGAGAACCCCGGCCTCTGGAACGAGGATATCGGGCGCTGATAGAGCAGACCGGGTGAAACCCGTGGCACCCGGTGTGCAGCCGGGCTCCGTACAAGGGGGAACGAGCATGGCACGTTACAAGATGCGGCAGCGGCTGGTCTCGATCGGGGAGGACTACGACATCCAGGACGAGAGCGGCAACCCGGTCTACCGGGTGGACGGCAAGATCCTGCGGATCCGTGAGACCTTCGTCCTGGAAGACATGGCGGGCAACGAGGTGGCGACGATTCGCGAGAAGAAGATCGCCCTGCACGACAGCATGAAGATCCTGCGCGGCGGCGACACCATCGCGACCATTCGCAAGGCCTGGCTCACGCCGTTCCGCGACAAGTTCGGAATCGATCTCACAGACGGCAAGGACATGGTGGCCCAGGGGTCCATCCTGGATCACGAGTATGAGATTCGCCAGGATGGCGACACGGTCGCGCAGGTGTCAAAGCAATGGTTCACGATTCGCGACACCTACGGCATCGACATCGCTCCGGGCCAGGACGACGGCCTCATCCTCGCGATCGTCGTCGCCATCGACGAGATGGCGCACGATCCGGATGAAGGCCGGGGTTGAGCCCGGCTCCTCCTCACTTTTTTCGATCGAACGGGAGACTGAGCAAAAGATGAGATAATGACAGGAAGCTTTTGAGGGGGTATCCATGAATAGCAAAACCCGCATTCGCTTCCGTGTTCTGGCCCTGCTTCCCCTTCTGATCTTCTCGGCGGCCCGCGCTTTCGCGGCCGCTCCCCGCTGGATTCCGCTGGGCCCGCCGGACGGCGCTTCCGTGCCGGCTCTCGCCTTCGATCCGAAAAATCCGAATATCGCCTATGCCAGTGCCCAGGGAGCCGGCGTCTTCAAGAGCCTGGACGGCGGCCGGACCTGGTTCCTCTCCTCCACCGGCCTGTACGCCTCCTTCGTGAATACCCTGGCGGTCGATCCGGTGGACTCGGAGTCAGTCTATGCCGGCACTACCGAAGGTTTCTTTCGGAGCCGGGACGGCGGCAAGAACTGGCTGCGCTCCGACCTCGACCGGGACGTGCTGGCGATCGCCGTGGATTCCCGGCGCGCCGGGAGTCTGAACGCCGCCACCCGGAACGGCCTTTTCCGGAGCACGGACGGCGGCGTTCACTGGGCAGAGACGAGCCGCGGCCTCGTCCGGGACGCCCGTTTTTACGCTCCCGCCCTGGCCGCGGCGCCTTCGGATCCCGGGATTCTCTATGCCTCCTACATCGGCGCGCGGAGCGGTGTCTTCCGGAGCGGCGATGCCGGCAAAACCTGGATCCAGGTCTCCCGCGACGAGGTCTCGTCTCTCGCGGTCGATCCGGCCGACCCGGATCTGGTCTACGCCGGGAGGAGCTTTCGCGGCGCTTTGCGGACGACCGACGGCGGCCGGACCTGGACTCGGCTGCCGGTCGCCTTCGCGCGGCTGGTGACCGATCCGTCCCGCCCTGGCGTGGTCCTCGGCCTGGATAGCGGCGGGATTTCGATCAGCGAAGACGAGGGGCAGAGCTGGCGTCTGCTCAGCAGCCTCGGCCGCACGGTTCAGACCCTTGCCATCAGCCCGGGCCAGCCCTCCACCTGGCTCGCCGGCACGGCGGGAGCGGGCGTGATGAGGTCGGAGGACCGCGGCCGGACCTGGCATCCTACCGCCGGGATCGCCGCCTTCTCGGCCACGTTGGTCCGGATCGTGCCGGAGCGGAACGCGATCTTCACCGCCGGCGCCAGCGGCCTCTACCGGACCACCGATGGCGGCGCCAGTTGGGACCGGGTGTTTCAGCTCGCCGTGAGCGCTCTGGCCGTGGATCCCTCCGATCCCGACACGCTTTACCTCGGGGTCGCCACGGCCGGCGCCAGCGATCACGTTTACAAGAGTGAGGACGGCGGAGACACCTGGCAGGCCAGGTCCACGGGAATCAACCGGGGACCGATCACCGATCTGATCGTCCTCCCCGCGGAGCCGCAGACCGTCTTCGCCGCGGTCTGGGATGGCGATCTCGATCCCTTCTCCAATGTGCCGGGGCTGTTCCGTTCCACCAACGGCGGAGCGAGCTGGACCCAGGTGCCGCGCGTTTTCGGGGTGGTGGACCTGGAGCTGAATCCCGCCGATCCGAACGTGATCTATGCCACCCAGGATCGGGGGATTCTGCGCAGTGACGACCGCGGACGGACGTGGCAGCTCCGCACGGTCGGCGGCAGCCGGCCTGGCACCTGGGCGCGCCGCACGCGCCAGATCGCGGTGGCGCCTTCCGACGCCGACCGCCTGGCGGTGATCGATCCCTACTCCACCTTCCTGAGCCTTGACGAGGGCAGGAGTTGGAGAAATGTTCGCGAATGGGGGCCGGACCTCAACCGCAGCGTGGTTTTCGATCCGCTGGACGCCAATACGCTCTACAACGGAGTGACGAACGGGGTCTATCGCAGCCGCGACGGCGGAGCCACCTGGAGCTTCTTCTCGCGCGGCCTGCCCGGGGTCGTCGTCAACGATCTGGTCTTCGACCCCGCGGATCCGACGAAGCTCTACGCGGCGACCTCCTCGGCGGGAGTCTTCGTCATGGATCTGCGGCCGTGAGCGCGGTCAGGAGCTTTGATCGTCAGCGCGCTGCCGCACCGGGGCGGTCCGCTCCTTGCCGGCCTCCGACATGGCGCGCTTGGGATCCCGGCTCATCGACTTGATGAACTCGGCTCGACGGAAGCGCAGGGCGGACCAGTCCTCGTCGATCGCGATCATCCGGACGCCCTCGAAGCCTTCCTCTCCGAAGGCCTGCCAGCTCGTATCGCGGTTGAAGTCACATTTATATTTCTTCGACGACTGCTTGGGGTAGGCGATCCAGACGATCGCATCGCCCCGGGTGCGGGCGGCGACCGCCTTGGCGACCTCGGCGAGCCGTTGTTGTTGCGTCACGAAGGCGAGCACGAACCCGGCGTCGCCACCGTCCTTGAGATCGCGATGGGCGGTGACGCCGGAGAGCCCGGCCAGCTCCGGCTCGAAGCTCGCCGGAGCGTCGAGTACCCAGATCTCGCGTTGATCCTTGAGGTTCAGTTTCTCGAATGTGGTCGGCATGCCTTGATGGTACCACCGGGGACCCGGCGGCTCGCCGCG
>DATAHG010000361.1:0-2609 GCA_036263295.1 Thermoanaerobaculia bacterium
TGGAGCAGTTCGCTCG
Source organism: Thermoanaerobaculia bacterium (assembly GCA_036263295.1). Classification (GTDB taxonomy): domain Bacteria; phylum Acidobacteriota; class Thermoanaerobaculia; order Multivoradales; family UBA5704; genus DATAHG01. The sequence goes on from DATAHG010000361.1 coordinate 17, forward strand.
CGATGCCCAGGCGGAGGAGCCCCTCGGAGGCCCGGATGTTGTCGGCGGTCGCGGTCGCGTTCCCGGACACGATCAGCTTGCCGGGGACGTAGAGGAGCCCGATGGGGGCGCTGATCGCGAGGAGCAGGTACAGGAATCCGGCGTAGCGGGCTTGCTGCTTGATCGTGCTCACGTCCTCTCCTCCTTGGGACAGATGGCGAGGCGACAGTCGGGAATCGGGCTTTACAGGTGGTTACGTTGAGGAAGCGGGATTGTTACGGGGTGGCGGGAGGCCGGTGCCGTTTCGTCGCAAGGGCACCGCCCCCTCCCCGACCCTCCCCGCTTCGCGGGAGAGGGCGCCTTCGCCCCGGTGCTCCTACTGATTACAGCTCCGAGCCCGCCCGGTAGATCGCCAGGAAGTCCTCCATCCCCAGCTCCTCCGCCCGCACCTTCTCCCCGATCCCGACCGCCGCGAGCACTTTCTCGGTCTTCTCCCTGCCCCATCCCGACGAAAGCGAGTTGCGGAGCGTCTTCCGGCGCTTGGCGAAGGCCAGCCGCACGGTCGCGATGAAGCTCGCCATCTCGGCTTCGGGGACCGGCGGCGGGCGCAGCTCGAAGCCCACGAAGGCGCTCTCGACCTTGGGGGGTGGACGGAAGCTGCCCGGCCGCACTTTTCCCAGGAGGCGGGCGGCGGCGTAGGCCTCCACGATGAGGCTGAGGGAGCCGTAGGCCTCGTCCCCGGCCCGCGCGACCAGGCGCTCGGCGACCTCTTTCTGGACCAGCACGGCGGCGCGCGGGACCCGGGTGTGATGGGGCAGCAGCCGTTCGAGGATCGCGGTCGCCACGTTGTAGGGGAGGTTGCCCGCCACGAGGGTCGGCGCGGGCAGGCGGCCCCAGGGGATCTCCAGGGCGTCCCCCACCACCAGGGAGAGGGGCGCGCCCGGGAAGCGGCGGGGCAGGCCGGCGGCCCAGTCCAGGTCCAGCTCCCAACCCCACACCCGGGCTCCCGCGGCGAGCAGCTCGGCGGTCAGCACCCCGCCTCCCGGCCCGACCTCCAGCACGCGCTCCCCCGCCGGGCTCAGGAAGTCCACCAGCGGACGACAGAGGGCGCCGCTCACCAGATGGTGCTGTCCCAGGGATTTCTTGAGGATCGGCATGGCGCGAGGCTACCAGAAGCTCATGCCAATTTGGCGGGAGCGCGGGCGGCCTGGCCCCGGCTTCCGAGCGAAACATCTCATGGCACTTCGCTTGCAGCCCCAGGCGGGGCGTGGAGCCGAACTTCTCTACCCCCCCTCTGCCCGGCCAGGCTAGCCAGCCCTTGGCCAACCCCGTCACTCTCACGCGGGAGATCGAGCGCGAGGCGCTGATCCTCCGGCGGATCGAGGCCGAGCTGCGCCGCGTCATCGTCGGCCAGGAGTATCTCCTCGACCGCCTGCTGGTCGGCCTGCTCGCCCGCGGCCACGTGCTCATCGAGGGCGTGCCGGGGCTCGCCAAGACCCTGGCGGTCAAGACGCTGGCGCGGACGCTCGCGATCGATACCCGGCGCATCCAGTTCACCCCCGACCTGCTGCCGGCCGACCTGATCGGCACGCTGATCTACGACCAGCGCAGCGGCGAATTCATCCCCCGCCGGGGTCCGCTGTTCACCCATCTGCTGCTCGCCGACGAGATCAACCGCGCCCCCGCCAAGGTGCAGTCGGCCCTGCTGGAGGCGATGGAAGAGCGCCAGGTCACGCTCGGCGACCGCACCAACCCTCTGCCCGAGCCGTTCATGGTGCTCGCCACCCAGAACCCGATCGAGCAGGAGGGCACCTACCCGCTCGCCGAGGCGCAGGTGGACCGCTTCATGATGAAGCTCAAGGTGGGGTATCCGACGCGCGCCGAGGAGGCGGAGATCCTCGACCGCATGCTGGTCGAGCGCGATCTCCAGGTCCAGCCGGTGCTCGAGCGCGACCACCTGCTCAGCCTGCGCAACGTGGTCGACAACGTCTATCTGGACAACAAGATCCGCGGCTACATCCTCGACCTGATCATGGCCACCCGCAACCCGGCGGCCGCCGGGCTGCCCGAGCTGGCCGATCTGATCTCCTTCGGCGCCTCGCCGCGCGCCACTCTGTTCCTCGCCCGCGGCGCCAAGGCCCTGGCCCTGGTGCGCGGTCGCGGCTATGTGGTGCCGGAGGACGTCAAGGAGATCGCTCCCGACGTGCTGCGCCATCGCGTCATTCCGACGTACGAGGCGGAGGCCGAGGAGATCACGTCCGACGCCCTGGTCCAGCGCATGCTGGACCGGATCGCCGTACCGTAAATCCGCAGCGAGGTGCTCGAAGTGTTCGGTTGGCTCGGGCCGCGCAAAGCCAAGGCGACGACGCAGGAGAAGCTCCCGGCAACAGCGGCCGGAGCGAGCCCCCGCGCGGTCGCGTCGCGCCTGCCGGCCGACCTGCTGCGCAAGGTGCGCCGCATCGAGATCGCCACCAACCGCCTGGTCGATCAGGGGGTGGCCGGGGACTATCACTCGGTGTTCAAGGGGCTCGGCATGGAGTTCTCCGAGGTCCGCGAATATCAGCCCGGCGACGACGTGCGGACGATCGACTGGAACGTCACCGCCCGCATGGGC
>DATAHG010000362.1:0-3817 GCA_036263295.1 Thermoanaerobaculia bacterium
GGAGCGTTCCTCCTGGGTGGAGCCCTCCTCTGGGCCTGCGGCCCGTACATCCATGACTGGCTGCTGGGGTCCGACGAGGCCCTGCTGAGCGCCCCCACCGCGCTCTTCGTCAACGAGGTGGCGCGCCTGGCCCCCGCCCCGCGGCCAGCCGTGCCGGCCGCGGCGGACAGCCAGCCGGAGGAGGAGGACCCCTACCAGGCGACCGCCCAGGCCGACCAGGCCGACCTCACCGCCGCCCTGGACGCGGCGCGCGTGCCCGCGGACCGGCGGCAGGCGCTCCTCGCAGCCCATGCCCGGCTTCGCGAGGCCCTGCGCGCCTACGTCGCAGCCGACGCGGAGGCCCGGATGCAGGAGGCGGACGCCGAGACTCCGGCCGCGAAGGTTCCCGCCGCGCACCCGCTCGCCGAGTTGCGGGTCCCCGAGGAGTTGCCGGCCGAGTTCTCCGATTACCTGCGCGGCGCCCTGGCCTACCACCAGGGGCACTTCGACCCGGCGCGCCAGGCGTGGGAGGGGCTCCTCGCCCGCCCCTCCGACCAGCGCCCCTTCCGCTCCACCTGGGCCGCCTTCATGCTCGGCAAGGCGGCGCTCGCCGCCAAGGACCCCGAGGCAGCGGTGCGCTGGTTCGAACGCACTCGCGAGATCGCCGGCCAGAAGGGGATGCACGACAGCCTCGGCCTCGCCGCCTCCAGCCTCGGCTGGCAGGCCCGGGCCGAGCTCGATCTGGACCGCCATGCCGCGGCCATCCGCCACTACGCCGACCAGGAGCGCGCCGGAGATCCCACCGCGTTCAACTCGCTGCGTGTCGCCCTCCGCCAGGCTCTGGACGCCGGCCCCAAGGCGCTCGCCGCCGTGGCCCAGGACGACCGCGCCCGGCCTTTCGTCACCGCCCTCGTGCTGTCGCGCACGGAGTGGGCCTACGCCAGCCCGGAGGACCAGCAGGCCGAGGCCCGGCGCTGGGTCGAGGCGGTCGAGAAGGCAGGCGTGAAGTCCCCCGAAGGGGCGGACCACCTCGCCTGGCTGGCCTACCGGGCCGGCGATTTCGACGTGGCGGAGCGCTGGGCCAAACGGGCCGGCGACTCGCCGCTCGCGAAGTGGTTGCAGGCCCGGCTTCTCCTGCGCGCCGGCAAGCTGGACGAGGCCGAGAAGCTCCTCGCCGAGGTGGCGCGCGACCTCCCGGCCGTCGAGATCGACGACGGGTGGGCGTTCGTCCTGGAGTTCGAGTCGGGGGATCCGGTCCTCACCCCGCTACGGGCTCTCGGGGAGGCCGGCGCCGTGAGTCTGCAGCGGCGCGACTACAACCGGGCGCTGGAGCAGTTCCTAGCCGGCGGCTACTGGCGCGACGCGGCCTATGTGGCCGAGCGCGTGCTGACGCCGGAGGAGCTGCGCTCGTACGTCGACGCGCACTGGCCGGCCGATCTCGCAACGGGCTACGATCCCGAAGGCTACAGCTCCGCCTCGCCCGGCCTCCGCGCCCCGTCGGCGGAGACCGCCTACCAGCTGCGCTACCTTCTCGGCCGCCGCCTGGCCCGGCTCGGGCGCTATGACGAGGCGCGCCCCTATCTGCCGCCGGCCCTGCAGCCGCGTCTGGATACCCTCGTCACCTCGATCCGCACCGGGCGCGACGCCGGCCAGCCCACCGCGGCCCGGTCCGCGGCCCTCCTCGAAGCCGCCTGCACCGCGCGCTGGAACGGCCTGGAGCTTCTCGGCACCGAGGCCGACCCCGACTGGTTCGAGTACTCCGCCCAGTACGACCTCGGGACGACTCTCTCGGAACGCGAGCGGCGCCGGGAGCGCCTGGAAGGCGAGGAGGAGAAGGACCCCGGCAAGCGCTTCGCCGCCACACCGGACGAAGCCGAGCGGGCCCGCCGCCACGCCGCCCAGCCCGAAAAGCGGTTCCACTACCGCTATACCGCGGCCGACCTCGGCTGGGAGGCCGCCGGCCTCCTGGCCGACGGCTCGCCCGAGAAGGCCCGCACCCTGGCGATCGCCGGAGCCTGGCTCAAGGACCGCGACCCGGATGCCGCCAGCCGCTTCTTCAAAGAGCTGACCCGCTGCTGCGGCCAGACCGACCTCGGCCGCGAGGCGGTCCGGCGCAAATGGCTCCCGCCGGTCGATGGATGCGGTCCGGAGGAGGGGGACTTTTGAGGCTCCGAATTCCTGTACCGCACACCCTTGGAAGTGGAAGGCGGTAATCGCACCGCTCTCCTTCAAGAAGGGGTGGCACTTTATGAAAAAGGTTCTGGCTTCCCGGAAGCTCCGGACCCTGAAGCTCAACCGCGAGACCCTCCGCTCCCTCAGCAGCGACCATCTCCAGGCCTTTGCTGGAGGGGCCAGCCTTCGCTGCGAAGGGACGACCGCCTGCTCCGAAAGCTGCGACATCACTTGCGGTCCCCTTTGCGGCACCGCTACCTGCCGTTGTTGAACGAGCCGGTGCTTTTCGGACTCCGATCGTCCTGAACCCCCGAGGCCGGGTGGGCCCGCCGGAGGCGGCCGGCTGGTCGCTCCTCCAGCGCCACCCATCTTCTCCCCAACGAATCCCAATATTCCGTGGCAACGTCCCGAGACGTTGCCACGGTGCTTCCCCACTTCGTCATGGCGTCTCCGCATGTTGCGACAGACTCTCCCCACGTCGTCACGGCGTCAGCTCACGTTGTCACGACTTCTCTTTCATTTTGTCACTTTGCATCTCCGTGTTGTGACGACGCAAGCTCATGTTGTCACTTTCTCTCCAGACATCGTGACAACGTTTTCCCGCTTCGTCACTTCGCATGGCCACGTTGTCACGATGTCTCAGCGCGTCGTCACGTTCTATCTTAACTTTGTCACGATTCATCCCCACGTTGCCACGATATCTCTCCCTGTCGTCACTTCGCCGGGATCTTTCGTGACTCCTCTTCTCCATTTCGTCACGGCCTTCCCCGCTTCATGAGCGAACGAGCTGTTGTTGCGACGGTTTCCGGCCTCTCCAAGCCTCAGTAGGCCGAAACCCTGCCCTGCCCCGTCCGTAGTAACCTCCCGAGCCGATCGGTGGTCTCTTTTTCGCTCCAGGAGGGAGCCGCATGAAGTCCATCCTCTGTGGCCTGCTGCTGGTGGGCAGCCTGAGCCCCGCTTTCCTCGACGCCCAGACCCCGCAGGAGGAGCGCAAGCCGCTGGCCGCCCGCAAGTTCGAGGTGCGCCGCGCCACCTCCGCGATCAAGGTGGACGGCACGCTCGACGAGCCCGCCTGGGCCGCGGCCCTGGTCTACGACCTGCCCTATGAATGGGCTCCCGGCGACAACACCCCGCCGCCGGTCAAGACCGACTTCCTGGTCACCTACGACGACGACAACCTTTACGTCGCCTGGCGCGCCTACGACCCCGATCCGTCGGCGATCCGCGCCCACCTGATGGACCGCGACGCCATCGACACCTTCGTCCAGGACGACCACGTCGTCTTCATGGTCGATTCGTTCAACGACGAGCGGCGCGCCTTCCAGTTCCGCGTCAATCCGCTCGGCGTGCAGGCCGACGCCATCTTCAGCGAGAACGAAGGGATCGAGGACTTCTCCTTCGACATGATCTGGGCCTCGGCCGGCCGCATCACCGCCGAGGGGTATGTGGTCGAGGTGGCGATCCCGCTCAACCAGATCCGCTTTCCCCGCACCTCCGAGCCGCAGACCTGGGGCTTCGACGTCGGCCGCTCCTATCCGCGCAGCGTCCGCCACCGCCTCGCCGCCTACCCGCGCGAGCGCGGCAACACCTGCCTGCTCTGCCAGGTGGACAAGGTCGGCGGCTTCACCGGCCTGGAGCCGGGGCGCAACATCGAGCTCGACCCCAC